>NZ_JAMXRY010000026.1:0-77466 GCF_024124525.1 Halomonas sp. OfavH-34-E
CGCGCGCTGCACCGCCAGCGCCGCGGCGCAGGCGGTGGCGTGGCCGATATAGGTGTGGCCATGCTGGAAGAAGCCGGTGCCCTCGGCAATGGTGTCGCGGATACGCGCACTGGCCAGGGTGGCGCCGATGGGCTGGTAGCCACCGCCCAGGCCCTTGGCCACGGTCAGAAGGTCGGGGCTGACGCCTTCCTGCTCGCAGGCAAACAGGCGACCGGTGCGCCCCATGCCGCACATCACCTCATCGAGAATCAGCAGGATACCGTGACGATCGCAGATCTCGCGCACCCGCCGAAAGTATCCGGGCACCGCCGGCACCGCGCCAAGGGTCGCCCCCACCACCGGCTCGGCGACGAAGGCCATGACCCGGCGTGGCCCCAGCCGCTCGATGGTGTCCTCGAGTTCCACCGCGAGTCGCTCGCCGTAGGCTTCGGCGCTTTCGTCCGCGCGCTGGCCGCGATAGGCGTAACAGGGGCTGACGTGGGTGGTGTCGGCCAACAGCGGTTCGAAGGGACGCCGACGCCAGGCGTTTCCGCCGGTGGCCAGCGCCCCAAGAGTATTGCCGTGGTAGCTCTGGCGCCGGGCGATGACCTGGGTGCGCTCTGTCTGGCCGATCTCGAGAAAGTACTGGCGCGCCATCTTCAGCGCCGCTTCCACCGCTTCGGAACCGCCGGAGACGAAGTAGACGCTGCCGATGCCCTGGGGCGCGCGATCGACCAGAAAGTCGGCCAGCGCCTCCATCGGCTCCGAGGTAAAGAAGCTTGAATGGGCGTAGGCCATGCGCTTGACCTGTTCGCTGATCGCGGCCTGCACCTCGGGATCGCTATGCCCCAGGCAGGACACCGCCGCGCCGCCACAGGCATCGAGGTAGCGCTTGCCTGCGGCATCGATCAGATAGGGCCCATCGCCTGCCACCGCGGTGGGATAGGACGCCTTGAGGTGGCGGTGAAAGACGCGGCTCATGGAACCTCCAGCGGGTAGATACGACATCGCATAAATGCAAATATTAAATGCATTCTATTTTTACACAATGCATATATGCAAATCGTGTCTACGCCTCACCGGACAGACGCCCGCCAAGCTGGCACACTGGCCCGCTCGTCATTCAAGGAGACGCCATGCCCTCTCGCGACTCGAAGCCCGCCACCAAGCCACCGACCGAGCGGAGCGCTCGGCACCGCCCTGTTCGCCTCGGCGAATCGAGCACCCTCGGCGACCTGAAGGAACTGGCGGCGCAGATCCAGGCCGGTGACGGCGACGTTCGCCTGGGCAAACGATCGTTGCGGGTGCTGATGGCGCTGCTGGAGTCGCCGCAGGCGAGTGCGGTGGCCTCGATCAGCGAGCTGGCCGGGCGGCTCGAGGTGAACCCCTCGACCTTGACCCGGCTGGCCCAGCGCCTGGGCTTCGACGGCTTCGGCGAGCTGCAGGCGGTGTTTCGGCGGGATCTGGCCGACGGCGGCGAGCACTTCTACAGCGACCTGGCCTCGAGGCTGTCGACCGATCGCGACCAGGGTCAGGGTGTCGCCCGGTTGGCCCGGCTCGGACGCCAGGAGAGCGCCAACTTCGCCGGCCTGCTCGAGCGACTCGACGCCGATGACTACGACCGGGTGGTCGAGCTGCTGGCCCTCGCCCGTCGGGTCAGGGTCCACGGGCAACGCCAGTTTGCGTCGCTGGCGCAGTTCATGGCCTATGGGCTTGGCATGCTGCGTGCCGATACCGGGGAGCTGGATGCGGGACACCAGGGGGTGGCCGACGCCCTGGCGCAACTGGATGAAGGGGACCTGCTAGTGGTGATCAGCTGCTTTCCCTACACCACCAGCGTGCTGGAAACCGCACGGGTGGCGGCGCGGGCGGGGATTCGGGTGGTCGCCCTGACCGACAGCGAGTCGTCTCCGCTTGCCCGGGTCGCCGAATACCGTTTCCTGGTGCCTACCGACAGCCTGTTCTTCTCCAACGCCATGGGCGCCTTCTTCCTGCTGGCCCAGGGCCTGCTGACCGAGGTGGCCGATCGCCTGGGCGACGAGGGACTGGCCGCCCTCAAGCGGCGCGAGAAGATGATTCGCGAGCTGGGGGCGTCGCTGTAGCGCCAAGCAGAACCGACGGCGAGCAGGGCAGCCGGTACGCAAGCCACTCCGCCGTCAGGCCGACGCCTCCCTGAAATGCAAGCGGGCCCGCCAACTTGGCGGGCCCGCTCTGTCCGGAGGACAAGTTCGATCAAGAAGATAGGGATCGGCGATCGATCGCTCAGGGCAGCAGCACGGTAGACCCGGTGGTCTTGCGTGACGCCAAGGCGTCCTGGGCCTTGCCGGCCTCCGCCAGGGCGAAGCGCTGGGCCACGTCGATCTTTACCTTGCCGCTCTCGATCATGTCGAACAGCTCGTCGGCCATGTCCTGCAGCCGCTCCGGGCTGTCGGCGTAGCCGTTGAGGCTCGGCCGAGTGACGTAGAGCGCGCCCTTCTGGTTGAGGATGCCGATGTTGACCCCCTCGACCGGTCCGGAGGCGTTGCCGAAGCTGACCATCAGGCCGCGCGGCTTCAGGCAGTCCAGCGAGGTCTCCCAGGTGTCCTTGCCGACGCTGTCGTAGACCACGTCGACCATCTCGCCGCCGGTCAGCTCGCGCACCCTTTCGACCACGTCTTCCTTGGTGTAGTCGATGGTCGCCCAGGCGCCGTTGCGCTTGGCAAGCTCTGCCTTCTCGACGGAGCTGACCGTGCCGATCAGCTTGACGCCCAGGGCCTTGGCCCACTGACAGGCAATCGACCCCACCCCACCGGCGGCGGCGTGGAACAGGATGGTCTCGCCACCCTGCAGCGGGTAGGTCTGACGCAGCAGGTACTGCACCGTCAGCCCCTTGAGCATGGCCCCCGCTGCGGTCTCGCAACTGATCCCCTCGGGCAGCGCCACTACCTTGTCCGCCGGCAGGGTGTGCAGTTCAGCGTAGGCGCCCAGGGGCCCCTGGGCGTAGGCCACGCGGTCGCCTACCTGCAGATGATCGACCCCCTCGCCCACGGCGTCGACCACGCCAGCGCCTTCGGTTCCCAGGCCCGACGGCAGGGACGGCGCCGGATACAGACCGGTGCGGAAGTAGATATCGATGAAGTTGAGGCCCACCGCCTCATTGGCGACGCGTACCTCGCCGGGGCCCGGCTCGGCCGCCGGTGTATCGACGAGTTCCAGCACCTCGGAATCGCCGGTGCGTGCGAATTGAATCCGCTTGGCCATGAAAGGCTTCCTTACGCTGCTAACGGGTATGTACGCCCAGTCAAGCGCTCTGCTCGACCTCGGTCAAGTCCAAACTGGATTTGCCGTCGGCACAGCCGTGGCCACGGGATCACTGTCGGCGCTTGACAGCTCCATTGATGTCTACGAGACTCACCAACTGTATACAGTTCATATATAAACATGGATACATCTTGTGTGGTGCACCGCGCTTCCCTTTGCTGAACGCCGTGAACGGTCGTGGCAAACCCTGCACCCACCCTATCCAGCAATGAAAAGGACGCTGTCATGAAACATGCCCTGCTTTCCTCCGCCTCCATCCTCGCGATCACCGCCGTGCCGCTGTTCTCTGCCATGGCGGTAGCGGATGACGGCGCCGCGGACAACGTCGCCGAAGAGTGCCGGCTGACCATCGATTCCACTGACCAGATGCAGTACGACAAGAGCGAGCTGAGCGTACCCGCCAGCTGCGAGACCGTCAGTCTGACGTTGACCCACTCGGGCTCCATGGCGAAAGACGTGATGGGACACAACTGGGTGCTGGCCCCTACCGACGCCTATCAGGAGATCGCCTCCGCCGGCATGCAGGCGGGACTCGACAGCAACTACCTGCCGGAGGATGACCGCATCCTGGCCGCCACCGACATCATCGGCGGCGGCGAATCCACCAGCATCACCTTCGACACCGAAGGACTCGCCGACCAGGATCTGACCTTCTTCTGCTCCTTCCCCGGCCACTCCTCGATGATGAAGGGATCGTTCAGCCTCACCAGCGAGGGCTGAGCAACCTATACGGATCGACGGGCATCGATCCCTGACGGCGTGACCCGGGCCACCTCCGTTCTTGCTGCCCGCGAGCGGATCAACAACCACCTCGGCCCGGCAAGCGCCGACCCTTTGCCCAACGACGAAGCCCCGGCCCTCGCCTCCAAAAGAGGTAAGGGCCGGGGCTTCGTTGTTGCTACCACTTCTACTAGTTCATAGCGTCCGCGGGAAGGACCCAACAGGTGCCCTTCCGTCGCTGATCACAACGTCCGCGGGAAGGACTCCAGGCCTCTGACGAAGCGGTTCTTGTAATCTTCGAACAACGCCTTGTCCTGCTTGAAGTTGGCCACCACGGAGGCTTCGTCCACGGTCAGGGTACGCGGCAGATTGTCGAGGCTGGTGGCCGTATGCTTTGGCCCCAGACCGATCTGCAGCTCGCCCGGGCCCTTGATCCAGCGCTGGATACCGGCGGCGCTAAACTCGGCCTTCTGGGCATCGCTGACCACGTCCACCCGCAGCGGCGCCCGCAGCGCCAGTTCCGCCACCAGGCGAAGGGCGGGATTCAGCTTGCCCTTGCCGGCCGGCTTTTGCGCCTCGCCCTGGCTCTCGCTTTCCGCGCTGGTCTTGTTGCCGCCGTCGACCGCACTTTCGGCGTCAGGATCCAGCGACGTCAACTGGGCCACATTCATACTGGTACCGGCTTCGTCGCTGACCAGCAGGGCCAGCGCGATGGGACGGGACTGATCGTCCACCAGAGCGAGAAGCCGGGCGGCTTCCTGCTTGAACAGCACCCCGATGACGCCGGCGAAGGTGACTAGGGGGGCGATACCCGCCTGATGACCGTAGGCTTCCGCACACAGGCGTGCCAGGCAGGCTTCCCGCTGCTGGGGCTCGTTGATTTTGACGACCTTCATCACTGACCTCTAATTGCTGGCGCCGACCGGCGCTGACCCACTTGTCGAAACCGGCGAGACTAGCATATTCCAGGCAGCGACACCGCCCTCGGCGTACCGCTGCGACAGATGGGGTGTTCATGTCGTCGCCGTTCGGTCATCTTTGTGGCCCAACATGGAGGCGTGCAGCCTCTGGCTAGCAGGACGGTCATGTCCGATGATGACGAAAGCCGGTGCCATGTTGTGACGCCAAGCCAAGGAGAGCCCATGACGACATCTCGCACGCCCCTTATCGACCTGCCCCGCCTGATGGCGCATCGCGGCCTGTCGGCCCATGCACCGGAAAATACCCTGAGTGCCGTCCAGCTTGCCTGGGAAGCCGGTATCACCTGGGTCGAGCTCGATGTGCAATTGCTGGGTGATGGCACCCCGGTGATCTGGCACGACCCCGGCATGCGGCGCTGCTCCAACGGGCGCGGCAAGTTGAGCAAGTTGCGTCTGGAACAGGCCAGGGAATACGACGTCGGCGCCTGGTACGCCGAGCGCTTTCGCGGTGAGCGCATGGCGACACTCGACGACATGCTCAATCTGATCGATCGACGCGGTATGGCGGTCAACCTGGAACTCAAGGTGACCCGGGGACGCGACCCCGAAGCATTGGCCGAATCGGTGATCCCGCGTCTGCTGGAAGCGCTGCCGTTCGAACGTCGACTGGTGTCTTCCTTCAGCCCGGCGGCCCTCGATCACGCGCGCAGCATCGCCACGCCCGACCAGCTCGCCCTTGGGGTGCTGGTCGACAAGATCGGCAAGAACTGGCGGCACGACATGGAAGCGGTGCAGGCCTACAGTCTGCACTGCGACTGGAAGAAGCTGAAGGAAGAGCGGGCTCGGGAAGTCACCCAGAGCGGCACACCGCTGCTGTGCTATACCGCCAATGATCCGGTGGCCTTCGCCAAGTACTGGAAATGGGGCGTGACCACCGTCATTTCCGATGACCCCGAACGCTTTGCCGACAGTACGTAACTTGCCAAGGCGTATCCTTGAAGCGGCTCTGGCACTGGCATGGCCCTGTATTAAAAAGCGACCTGTCCTAAAAGCGACCCGTCCTGAAAGCAACCTGTCCAAACCTAGCGCTTGCTTGGCAGGCCAGCGGCCACTCGCTAGAGTGAGCTTGATATGTTGCTGCCAGCGAGCCACTTCATGCCCCAGGTATCTGACCTTCAGGTGTCACTTCACGACACAGACCGGCAATCGCTGTTTGTTCGTCGATGGCGTCCCGAGCCTGATACCCAGGGCGCGCCCATCGTGTTGCTGCATGACTCGCTGGGCTGCGTTGAGCTATGGCGGGATTTTCCCGAAGCCCTGTGCCAGACCACCGGCCGCGAAGTGATCGCTTACGATCGACTGGGCTTCGGCCAATCCACGCGCCACCCAGACCGACTGACCCACACCTTTATCGCCGACGAAGCGCACCAGGGCTTTGCCGCGCTTCATCGTGCGTTAAAGCTCGAGGGTTTCGTTGTTCTGGGCCATAGCGTGGGCGGCTGCATGGCTGCCGGTATCGCTGCCCACTACGACGATTGCCAGGCGCTGATTACCCTGGCGGCCCAGGCCTTTGTGGAAGAACGCACGCTTTCGGGCATCCGACAGGCCCGCGATACGTTCGCCCTGCCCGGCCAGATCGAGCGCCTGAAGAAGTACCATGGGGACAAGGCCCGCTGGGTGCTCGACGCCTGGGTAGAGACCTGGCTGGACCCCGACTTTCGGGGCTGGGCCCTGGATGACACCCTCAGACGGGTCCGGTGTCCTGTACTGGCGCTGCACGGTGACCAGGACGAATACGGCTCGCCAGAGCAGCCCGAACGCTACGCGCAACTACCTCAAGGGCCGTCACGAATGGTGTTGCTGGAGGGATGTGGCCACGTGCCCCATCGCGAGCAGCCTGACAGAGTCCTTGACTACATCACGAGCCTGCTGAGTGAGCAAATCAACGTAGATGATGGTGAAGAGCAAGGGACGCAATAGCGGATAATAGTACGCCTCATCGAACGGGCAATTGACAAAGACATTGCGCTCAAATGGCATACGCCGTCACTTCTTCGAGCGCAGAGACTTGGTTGCCTCAGATGCGCGCCGATATCGGACCATCTTCCTCAACCGATCAGGCGCAGAACCTTCTCCATATCCAGATGCTGCTCGATGGTGTCGGCCAGGCGGTCGAGTTGACGTTCGCGGTGGGCGTCGAGGTCTACCCGGCGGGTGTCCTCGGGCGGAAGCCCGAGGCGGGCGAGCAATGCTTCGCAGGCGTCGGGGCCGTCGAACAGCCCGTGCAGATAGGTACCCATGATCTGGCCATCCTGGCTGACGGCACCCTCGTCTCGTCCTTCCAGACGCATTAATGGCCGCGAAAGCGCCTCGCCCCGGCTGACGCCCTGATGAATCTCGTAGCCGTGGATGCTGCAGCAGCCGTCGGCGGTGTCGATGCGCCCGCTGACGCGTTTAAGGCGCTTGTCGGGGCGCATGGTAGTAGACATGGCAAGCCACCCGAGCCCTTCGACGCCGCCGGGCTCGCCCTCGATGCCGTCAGGATCGTCGATCCATTCCCCCAGCATCTGAAAACCGCCGCAGACACCCAGCACCCGCCCGCCGTAACGCAGATGACGCCGGATACGCTCATCCCACCCTTGGCTGCGCAGCCAGGCCAGATCCGCCCGGGTGTTCTTGCTGCCCGGCAACAGGATGACGTCGGCATCGGGCATCGGCTGGTCGGGGCCGACAAGGCTCAGGCTGACGCGGGGGTGCAGGCGTAGTGGATCGAGGTCGGTGTGGTTGCTGATCCGCGGTAGGGCCGGCACCACCACCTTGAGCATGTCACCCCCCGCGTGATCAAGCCGCTGCTCCAGCGACAGGCTGTCCTCGGCGTCGAGCCACAGCCCCTGCAGATAGGGAAGCACACCGAGCACCGGCCTCGCCTCGCGCTCGGCCAGCCACTCAAGCCCCGGTTCCAGCAGCCCGATATCGCCGCGAAAGCGGTTGATCACGAAACCCTTGATCCGCGCGTTTTCGGACGCGCTGACCAGCGCCAGGGTACCGCATAGCTGGGCAAAGACGCCGCCTCTGTCGATATCTCCGACCAGCAGTACCGGACAGTCCACCGCCTCGGCGAAGCCCATGTTGGCGATGTCACCTTCGCGTAGATTGACCTCCGCAGGGCTGCCCGCCCCTTCGGCGATGATGACGTCGAAGCGCTCGGACAGCCGGCGATGGCAGTCCATCACCGTCTGTCGGGCGGTGGTCTTGTAAGCGTGGTAGTCCAACGCGGCCATGCTGCCGTGGACGCGACCGGCCAGGATGACCTGGGCGCCCTTGTCGCTTTCGGGCTTCAACAGCACAGGGTTCATGTCGCTGTGCGGCGCTACGCGGGCAGCCTGGGCCTGCAGCGCGGTGGAGCGACCGATCTCGCCGCCATCCACGGTGACGGCACTGTTCAGCGCCATGTTCTGGGGCTTGAACGGGGCAACGCTGAACCCGCGCCGCGACAGTGCCCGGCACAGACCGGCGACCACCGTGGACTTGCCGGCATCCGAGGTGGTGCCCTGGATCATCAGCGTTGCCATACTAGCGCTCCCTTACAGCTCGATACCCTTCTGGGGATTCGATCAAAGCTCGATACCCTTCTGGGCCTTGATCCCTTGATCCTTGAAGGCGTGCTTGACCACCTTCATCTCGGTGACCGTATCGGCCAGTTCGATCAGCGCCTGGGGCGCGTGGCGCCCGGTCACCACCACATGCTGCATCGCCGGCCTGACCTGCAGGTCGTCCAGTACCCGGTCGAGATCCAGATAACCGTAGCGCAGGGCGATGTTCAGCTCATCGAGCAGTACCAGCGCGATATCGGGATCCTGAAGCAACTCGCGGGCCTTGTCCCAGGCGGCTTCGGCGGCGGCGACATCGCGCTCCCTGTCCTGGGTGTCCCAGGTGTAGCCCTCGCCCATGACGTGGAACGCTACCCCCGGCTGGCGGCGATAGAAGGCCTCCTCCCCGGTGGAGAAGGCACCCTTGATGAACTGCACCACGCCCACCTTCATGTCGTGGCCAAGTGCACGGGCCAGCATGCCGAAGCCGGATGAACTCTTGCCCTTGCCAGGGCCGGTCAATACCAGCAGTACGCCCTGCTCCTTGTCGGCACTGGCGATGCGCTCGGCCATGATCCGCTGCTTGGCGGCCATGCGCCGGGCGTGGCGCTCGGGATCAACGTTCTTCGGAGTCTGTGTCGTGGGGGACGGCGTCGTAGGGGACGTGTGCGTCATGGGAAACTTCCTTGATGGGGCGCGGCGAATTGAGCGACGAAGCCACCCGCGGCATGAAGACGGCGGCGCCATCGACCTCGGCGACGCTCAACGGCTGGTCGTAGAGCCGCTCGAGGGCCGACGTCACCAGCATATCGTCGCGTGGCCCCCAGCAGGCCGCGCCGTCGGGATACAAAAGCAGCAGATGGTCGCACCAGCGCGCCGCCAGATTGAGATCGTGCAGACACATCACCACGGCGGCCCCTTGGCTTGCCTGTTCGTCGAGCAGCGCCATGGTGGCCACCTGATGATGCAGGTCGAGGTGGTTGGTGGGTTCGTCCACCAGCCAGATCTGCGGCGCCTGGGTCAGTACCGTGGCCAGGCTGACCCGCTGACGTTCACCGCCGGACAGGGTCGCCAGCGGCCTGTGGGCCAGATGAGCGATATCGAGGCGTTCAAGCGCGCCCAGGGCGCGCTGGACGTCGTCCTCGCTTTCGTTCTGCCAGGCCCGGAGGAAGGGATGGCGGCCGATCAGCGCGGTCTCCAGCACGCTGGCCGGAAACTCGTCATGGCGCTCCTGGAACACCACGCCCAGTCGCTGGGCGACGGCGCGCCGTCGCCAGTCGGTCAGCGGCTGGCCATCAAGCGTCAAGCGCCCATGGCGCGGCGCCCTTAATCCGGCCAGGGTATGCAGGAGCGTGCTCTTGCCGGCGCCGTTGGGCCCGAGGATGCCCCAGCGACTGCCGGGCTCGATGGAAAAGGACAGCGGCTGACCATCCGCCCTGCCGGGCACGTCGATCACCAGCGCTTCGCAGGACAGCGAACAGGATGGCAGCGCCTGGTCGGTGGATGCGGGTCTGACAGCCATGAGCGCCCCTATCCCTTGCCGTGGCTGCGATGCAGCAGGTAGAGAAAACTCGGCACCCCGATCAGCGCGGTGATCACCCCTACCGGCAACTGCTGGGGGGCGATCAGGGTCCGCGCCAGGGTATCGGCCAGGGTCAGCAGGCAGCCACCGGCCAGCAACGAGGCCGGCAGGATCAGGCGCTGGTCGGCACCCAGGCGAAGGCGCAGCATATGCGGCACCATCAGGCCGACGAACCCCACCGATCCGGCGGTGGTCACCGCGGTGGCGGTGGCCAGGCTCGCCGCCAGATACAGCCCCCATTCCAGCGGACGCACCGCCACGCCCAGCGCCAGCGCCTGCTGGCCGCCGCGGGCAAGCACGTTGAGGGTCCGCCCCAGCGGCACCAGCACCAGCGCCGACAGCGCGGCGATCACCAGTACCGGCCAGGGACTGCGGGCATAGGCCATATCGCCCATCAGCCAGTAGAGCATGCCCGGCAGCTCCTCCACCGGGCTGACCGCCAGCAGGAAGGTGATGATCGCGCCCCAGCCGGAGGCCATGACGACCCCGGTCAGCAGCAGGCGTGCCGGTGACCAGCTGCCGCTGCCATGGGCCAGGCCAAATACCACCAGGATCGACACCAGCGCGCCGGCAAAGGCCGAGGCCGAGACCAGCGCCGCGCCAAGGCCAGCCAGCATGGCACACAGCGCCGCCACCGAGGCCCCGCCGGAGAGCCCGAGCACATAGGGGTCGGCCAGCGGATTGCGCAGCAATACCTGCATCAGGGCGCCGGCCAGGGCCAGCAAGGCACCGGTACCGAAGGCGGCCAGCGCACGGGGCAGGCGCAGCTCCCACACCAAGGTCTGGTGGAGGGGGCTGCCCTGCCCGGTCAGCGTCAGCCACAGCTCCATCGGTGACAGCGCGACGCTGCCCACCGACACGGCCAGCACCACCGACACCACACCGAGCAGCGCCAGCAGGCCCAGCGGACGACCTCGCCGGGTGGGCCGAAAGGTAGCGCTGGAGTCAGCGGCGTTCACGGGCAGCATCCAGATGTTGGCACAGGGCTCGGGTGCCCTCGACCAGGCGCGGCGTCGCCCGCTGCACCAGATCGGGGTTGATGAAATAGAGGTTGTCGCGGGCCACGGCGGTCATCTGCGGCCACTGGCGCCAGGCATCGAGCCAGGTGGAGTCCGCCTTGCCCATGCCACCGGTGATGATGACTTCCGGGTCCGCGGCCAGCACCGCCTCCCGCGACAGTCGAGGCACCAGCGGCGCCTCGTCGGCGAATAGATTGACGCCGCCACAAAGTGACAGCGCCCGACTGATCCAGTGCTCACCGTTGACGGTCATCAGCGGCTGCTCCCATACCTGATAGAAGACCTCGACCGGTGCTGCGTCAACGTAGCGTTCGCCGAGGGCCGCTACCGATTCTCGCAGCTCCCGGGCCGCGGTGTCGCCGGTATCCGCCGAACCGGCCAGGCGGCCGAACCGCTCAAGCGTCGTGGCGATCTGCTCGAAGTTGGCGGCGTCCGAGCGGAACACCGGCAGGCCGAGTTCATCCAGGCGTTCGACCTGCTGGCCAGGATTACCGCCGGCCCAGGCCACCACCAGGTCGGAGTCAAGCGCCAGTAACGACTCGAGGTCGAGTCTATCGTAGCTGCCCACCTGGGGCAGCGAGCGCGCGGCCTCGGGATAGTCGCTGAAGCTGACTACCCCCACCACCCGCTCGCCGGCCCCTGCCGCGAACAGCATCTCGGTGACGCTGGGCGACAGCGCCACGATACGCTCTGCCGGCGCCGACAGGCATAGCTCCCGCTCGGTGTCATCAACCACGCAGATGTCCTCGTACCCGCCGGGCGAAGAGGACGCCATGGCGGCACTGGCCAGCGCCGACAGCACCAGGCCAGCGCTGGCCGAGACAAGCGAGCGGCAGATGATCACAGGTTGAAGCCGACGCTCAGGTAGGCGGCACGTCCCGGGTTTTCGTAGTCCCAGAGTGTGCCATTGCTCGCGGTCACGTACTCGCGATCGAAGACGTTCTCGAGCGTCAGGTTGGCCTTCCAGTCCGGCGCAAAGGCCCAGCCGGCGCGCAGGTCCAAGGTGCCGTAGCCGGCCAGACGCTCGTCGTTGTCGACGTCATTGTAGCGGTGGTCCTGGGCGACGAAGGAGGCCCCCAGATTCCAGTCACCCAGCTGACGATCGGCGTCCAGGCGCAGGGTCTGGGAAGCGCGCCTTCTCAATTGCTTGCCCGTGTCGCGGTCTTCCGGGTCGGTATAGGCGACGCTGGCGGCCAGGGTCCACTGGTCGAGCTCGAGCCCGGTGGCAAGCTCCACCCCACGAATTCGAGCCTCATCCACGTTGACCAGACCGTCGTCCCCCGATGCGATCAGATCATCGACGTTGGTCTGGTAGAGCGCCAGATCCCAGAACATTCGCTGGTACTGGCCGCGCAGGCCGAGCTCCCAGGTTTCGGACTCTTCGGCGTCAAGGTCGCTATTGCTGTAATTGAAGAACTCTGGAAGATATAGGTCGTTGAAGGTCGGGGCACGGAAGGCGGTGCCGTAGCTAGCACGCAGGGTGTGCTGATCGTCGAAGGCGTAGCCCAGTGCCAGGTGGCCGGTGACCTCATCGCCGAACGCCTCGTTGTCGTCGTGGCGCAGGCCCGCCTGCATCGAGAATGGCTCAAAGTCCATCAACGCCTGGGCGAACACCGCCACATTGTCGCGACTGGTCTCTTGGTACTCGGTGGTGCCATCGACCTTGTCTTCCTGATACTCGGCGCCGGCGATCAGCTCGTGGGCGCCCAGCAGCAGGGTATTGTCCCAGCGCGCGGTACGCGTCTCGGTATCGATCACCGAAGTGCCAAAGGATTCAGAATGCGACTCCAGCTCATCGCGGGCCTCGCTCAGGGTAAGACGCGACGACCAGATATCGGTCACCGGCATCTCGGCGTAGACACCGGCCACCTGCTGCACATAGTCGGAGTCACCACCTTCGTATTCGTTGTTGCCACGGGCACGTAGTCCCAGCAGTCCGAGGTTGGCGCCGTTGTCGAAGGTGTGAGACAGGCTCACCAGACCCGAAGTGTTGTCGTAGGCCTTGTCCTCGCCGCCATCGCGAACCTCGGTGCCGTCGCTGTCCAGGCGGGTGGCGCTGAACTGGTAGGAGGTGCCGCCCTCGCGGCCCGACAGACTGGCCGAGGCCCGCTGGGTATTGAAGGAGCCGGTACCGAGCTGCACGCTGGGCGTCGGTCCCTGTTCATCGGGCTTGTCGGTGAACAGCTGAACCACCCCGCCCACCGCGTCGGCACCGTAGAGCGCACCACGAGGCCCGCGGACCACCTCGATGCGCTCGAACATGCGCGGCTCCAGGTACTGCCAGGCAGGTGCTCCAGTGGTGGCCGAGCGCAGGCGGATACCGTCGATCATCATCACAGTAGCGGAGCTGTCAGTTCCGCGAATAAAGACGCTCGCCTGCTTGCCGAAGCCACCGCTGGTGGACACGTCCACACCGGGCTGGCCACGCAGGGCGTCGGTAATGCTGACCGGATCGCGGCGTCTTAGCGCCTCTTCATCGAT
Source organism: Halomonas sp. OfavH-34-E (assembly GCF_024124525.1). Lineage (NCBI taxonomy): Bacteria > Pseudomonadati > Pseudomonadota > Gammaproteobacteria > Oceanospirillales > Halomonadaceae > Halomonas > Halomonas sp. OfavH-34-E. The sequence goes on from NZ_JAMXRY010000026.1 coordinate 13,592, forward strand.
GACGCTGACCGAGGACAGCGACTGACTGGCGGTACGCGGCGAAAGCGTCGCCGACACCACCAACGGGTCGAGTTCGGTGGCGGGCTCGGTGGTGGGCTCAATAGAGGCCTGTTCGACGGAGGACGGCTCGGCGGTCGTCACGTCGGAGGAAGCGGACTGCTGGGCGCTGGCCTGGCTCACCAGTAGCCAAGGGGCGGCGGCAAGGCCGACGCACAGACGCAGGCCACGGGAGCGGCAGGCAACAGAAAGACGAGCAGGGGCGAAGAAAGCAGACGACATGGTGTATCCCTTGGCACCGTGCGCACCCGCACGGCGTAGACCCTCGAAGGCCGAGGAGCGAACAGGGGACACAGAACGCTGGACAGGACACCCGGGAGCGTCAAGAACACCAAACTGACAGGCAAGCGCTGCGCGTCGGGACCCCACCGCCCCTTGGCATGGCTCTTCAGGCCGGTCTCCGGGCTGACGAGATGAACCATCGAAGCGTTTCGACGGTTCGGCGCGTTCGCCTTCCCGTGACTGGCTGAGCGGGACACAGGGTCCGGTCGCATCAGGGGTCAAGGACCCTGTCACAGTGGCGTGGTGAGCGCGCTTGACTCGATCACCGTTGCGGGGGCAGCGTCGGATTGGCACCGACTTCCCGTTTCACCCCTCGTGTCTATTTCTGGCCACGGCGTCTTGCGTCACAGAGGACTGACGCCATGGTCATGCTGGCACGTTTCGGGGCACCTGAGAGTGCGCGTAAGCTAGCAATCGGCACAGCGGGCGTCAACGAAAAGCGCCGTTCGGCTTGTTCGATGGGGGCCATGCCGGCCCAGTTCGCTCAGTCCGCTCGGCCCGCTGCGGCAGCATCCTTCCCATCGAGTCGCATGGTCAGGCCATGGCGAACGTAGTGTACCTGGCTTGCCAGGCGCACTGCGTCCTGGGACAGCCAGCCCATCAGATCACGCAGACGGCGCTGGGCCGGGTCCACCGGGACGATGCCGCGCCCCACCTCGTCAAGCACCAGCACGCGCCGTCCCGGCGAACTGGCCCAGCCAGTGAAGGCCTGGCGCCAGCGCTGGCCCAGCCGGTCATCGTCGGCGCTTGCTGACTCGTTTTCACGTTCGTTCTCACGTCCGGCCCCAAGTTCGGCCTCGAGCCAGGCAAGCCAGCCGCTGATGACGAGGGTGTCGCCATCGTCGATGGCGGGACCAGCGCCAGCACCGGGCACCCGTCTCATCATCTCGTCGGCGTCGCGCCAACGTGCCTCGGGGTAGCGCTCGGCTACCCGCTGACGCTTGCCTGACGCGGTACCGCCGATGAAGACGTGCATGTGATGCCCTCTGCCTGTCGAATGAGTGTCCAGCGCCGACCTGCGGCCTGACCGACGACGCCCTCCCAGAACGGCACGCCCTCGAACTCTCGGCGCAGTTCGCGGATCACCCCGCCGTGGGTGACCACCAGCACGCGCCGGTGGCCTGCCTCGACGGCGGCATCGAAGATGGCGCCAAGGGCCAGCGCCAGCCGGTCACGCAGGTCCTGGGCGGATTCACCACCGGGAGGCGCCAGCTCCCCGGCGCTGTCGATCCACTCCCGGTAGACCGGATCGTCCTTGAGCTCTTCCCAGTTGCGCCCCTCGAACTCGCCGAAGTCGTTCTCGCGCAGGCGTTGGTCCAGGCGAGGCTCCGGCCAGCCACGTCCCTCGGCGATATGGGCCAGGGTCTGGCGGCAGCGGGTCAGGTCGCTCGACACCACGGCGTCGAAGCGCTCGCCTTCCAGTTCCAGGCGCAGCCGATCCATATCGGCCAGGGCGTCGGGCATCAACAGCTCGATATCGCGCTGGCCCTGGTAGCGCTTGTCCAGGTTCCACTGGGTCAGCCCGTGGCGAACCACCACCAGCTCGAGACACACATCAGAAGCCATAGTTCTCCTCCCTCGATGGCACTGCCCAGCATATCGCCGTTGATGCCGTGAAAGGCTCGGATCATCCCCCGGGCGAAGACCCAGGTAAAGCCCCCGCTGGCGAGCAGAACCCCCACCAGCCCGGCTACGTTCGTCCCGCCCGGCTCCAGCAGCAGTCCCGCGGAAACCACCACCAGAAGAGGAACCAGGGCAAGCACCAGGTCGCGCCAGCCAAGGCCCTGCTGCCAGCTATGGGCGAGTCCCTCGGGCCGAGCAGCGGGTACGCCGATCAGCAGCGCCACCGCGCTGGCTCTGGCCAGGGCGGGTACCACGACCAGCCACAGCAGAGCCCCGTCGGTCGTGAGCCACCACCACAACAGGACCGCCTTCCAGGCCAGCAGGAACACCAGCGCCAGCACGCCAAAACTGCCGACCTGCGGGTCCTTCATGATCTGCCAGCGGCGCTCGAGCGGCGCATTGCTGCCCAGCGCATCGGCCAGGTCCATCACACCGTCCAGGTGCAGCCCACCGGACAGCGCCACCCACAGCGTCAGCAGCACCAGTGCCTGGATCGGCGTGGGCAGCGCTGAGGTCAGCGCGGCGGCCACGGCCAGCAGCACGCCGATCAAGAGCCCCACCAGCGGGTAGCAACGCGCCGCCCAGCGGCGGTTGGCGCCGTTCCAGTCGATCATCACCGGCAACGGTATCCGGGTCAGAAACTGGATCGCCAGCCCCAGCCCGGCCAGTGCCGGCAGCACTCGCGGCCTTTGATCACTCACTCGGTTCTCCTCTACCCAGCCTGTTGCCCGCTCCTGCCCTCACGTCAGCGGGACGTTCCCCCGCCGGCTTCCACTCGATGGCCTGCCCCGCGACCACCTCCACCACCCGATCGGCACACCGCGCCAACAGCAGGTGCAGACGCTGGAGCTCGCTCAGGTACCAGCGCACCAAGGCGTCCTTCGGCGGCAATTCCTCGTTGAGGTCGTTGGATACGACCACCAGCGCGATATCACGTCGTCGAGCGTCCGCGAGCAGCGCTGCTAGTTGGTTAAAGGCGTCTCTCGCCGCAGCGCGCCGGTCGTCACGCTCGAGGCCGTCGGCAAACAGGCGCTGACTCGACCACAGCGTCAGGCAATCCAGCAGCACGGTGTCGCCTGTGCTCACCTGACGCCAGGCGACCAACAGGTCCTGCGGTGCCTCCAGCGTATGCCAGCGGCTGTCACGCCGGGCCTGGTGGCGCGCCACCCGCGTGGCCATCTCGCCCTCCTCGGCCCTGGCGGTTGCCAGGTACCAGAGCTGCCCCCGGGGCTTGTCGGCGTGGAGCGCCAGTGCCGCCTGTTCGGCAACGTGACTCTTGCCCGAACGCACGCCACCGCTGACAAAGGCGATCATCGGTTCTCTCCACGAGACTGGGCGTCGCCGAGCCAGTCGCCGAGCCAGTCGCCAAGCCATCTGAGCAGGCGATCATTGTCGGCTCGGCGCTGCAGCGCCACGCGAATCCAGGCGCCGTCCAACCCGTTGAAGGTGTGGGTGTGGCGAGCCAGACAACCATGACGTGCCAGATACGACAACAAGGCTTCGCCATTGGCCTGCGACGGCTGGCCCGGCGGCCTGAACAGCACGAAATTGGCCTGGGAGTCCACCACCGTCAGGCCCAGATCGCGCAGGCCTGCCGTCAGATAGGCACGCTCGGAGTGAAGCCAGTCGCGCGTGCGACGCGCAAAGTCGCCATCGGCCAGCAGCTCGGGAACTACTGCGGCAGCCAGGCCGTTGACGCTCCAGGCCACCTGATGGTGTTGCAGCGCACGACAGCGCTGCGGGGACGCCACCAGATAGCCAAGCCGCAGCCCCGCCAGGGCGTAAAACTTGGTCAACGAGCGCAACAGCACCAGCGGCTCGCCCTGTTCCACCAGATCGGTGAGCGGGGCTTCATCGTCGGCAAAGTCGACGAAGGCTTCGTCGATGACCACCAGGGTGTCGCTGCGCCTGGCCGCCGCCACCAGCGCTTCCACGTCACTTCTGGGAAGGCGCGTGCCGGTGGGATTGTTGGGGCGACACACAAACACCAGATCGACAGGGGCAAGGCGCGCCGAGAGCGCCTCGACGTCCAGCCGGAAGTCATCTCCGCTGAGCTGCAAACGCTCGATCTCGATATCGTTGAGCCGGCATGCCCGGGCGTACTCACCAAAGGTCGGCTCGATGATCAAGGCGCGGGTGCGACGATAGGCCCGGGCCACCAGGTGGATCGCCTCGGCGCCGCCGTTGGTCAACACCACCGACGGTGGCGCTATCCCCAGAGACGCCGCCAGGGCCGCCACGGCGTCCCGGTGCTCGGGGTCAGGATAGTGGCGCACCTCGTTCATGGCGCGGGCGAGCCAATCAGCAAGCCAGGCCGGCGGGCCCAGCGGGTTGAGGCTCGCGCTCACATCCATGGTCGGTGTCACCGACGACAGGCCAAGTCTGTCGAGCAGCGTCGCGCCCTGGCCGCCGTGATCAGGCCAGCAAGAGCCCTGGCCCTGCGTTGGCGTCTGGCTCGCGCTTGTGTCGCTCAGGTGCCGAGTGTGGGTCGATGTCATCGCACGGCCTCCAGCACCAGGATGATCAAGGCCAGCAGTGTCAGCACGCCCGCCGTACCGGCGTAGAGACAGCGAATCGCGGCGTCGATGTGACGCGCCTTTAACGTCTCGGTGGGCGTACCCAGCCGCGCCCGGTCGCTGATCTGATCGCCGTAGCGGTTTACCCCGCCCAGCTCGACGCTGAGCAGATTGGCCACCATGGCCTCCGGCCAGCCGGCGTTGGGACTGGGGTGGGCCGGTGCCTGCCGGCACGTCGCCGACCAGGCGCCGCGCCTGCGCAGCCCCGGAACCACCGCAGCAAGACACCACATGGCCAGCGCCGTCAGCCGAGCCGGCAGCAGGTTGACCAGATCGTCGAAGCGAGCCGAGGCCCAGCCGAACTCGCGGTAGCGATCGCTGCGATGGCCGACCATGGAATCCAGAGTATTGGCTGCCTTGTAGGCCAAGGCCAGGGGCGCACCGCCAAGCAGAGCCCAGAACAGCGGTGCGGTGATGCCATCGACGGTATTTTCGGCCACGCTCTCGACGCACGCTCGGCTCACCCCGGCCTCGTCGAGCTCCCGGGTATCGCGCCCGACGATGGCCGAGACCGCGCGCCGCGCCTGATACAGATCGCCCCTTGCCAGCGGTGTGGCCACCGCGCGGGCCGCCTGCACCAGGCCCCGGCAGGCAAGGCAGGTCCACAAAAGCAAGCCCTCCACCACCAGCGCCAGCCAGGGCGAGACGACACCGGCAAGGCCAATCGCCAGAGTGGCCAGCGTCCATGCAAGCCCCACCACCACCAGCGTGAGCACCACGCCCTTGGCTCGACGCGCCTGCGGCCTGCCACGGTTAAGCCGCGCTTCCAGGGCGCCGATCAGTCGGCCCATGCCGACCACCGGATGCGGCAACCAGCGTGGATCTCCCAGCCAAAGGTCCAGCACCAGGGCGGCGAGCACCAACGCCAGCAACTCGGGGCTCAGTGGCGGCAGCGTCATGGGAACCACCACCCCCTGGCCGCGCTGTCGTCATCTACTCTCACGACGTCTGCTCGCCTCATGCCGACGGGCCACCCTCGACTCCGGCGTCGGCGAATGTCGCCATCTCGCTGAGCATGGCGCAGGCACTGGCGAGCAGCGGATACGCCAGGGCCGCGCCGCTGCCTTCGCCCAGGCGCAGGCCAAGTGACAACAGCGGCTCACCGCCGAGTGCGGCCAGCGCCTCACCGTGACCGGCCTCATCGCTGCGATGGCCAAACACCAGGTAGTCGCGCACGCCAGGCGCCAGCCGAGTCGCCGCAAGGGCCGCTACCGTGGCGATAAAACCGTCCACCAGCACCGGCGTGCGACCCGTCGCTGCGCCCAGGCAGGCCCCTGCCATGGCGGCGATCTCGAGCCCGCCCAGACGCGCCAGTGTATCGAGGGCGGTATCGCCAGTGCCCCGTGCCAGCGCCCTGGCGATGACCTTGCGCTTGTGGTCCAGACGCGCATCGTCGATACCGGTGCCACGCCCCACCACCTCCTCGGCGGAAAGGCCGGTAAAGGCGGCCAGCAGAGCACTGCTTGCGGTGGTGTTGGCGATGCCCATCTCTCCCAGGATGACACAGCGGGCACCCGCAGCGCGGGCGCGCTCGACGGCACGAATGCCGACCTCAAGCGCCGCCTTTACCTCGTCGGGACTCATGGCGTCCTCGCAGGCGATATTGCCGCTGCCCGCCCGCACCCGATCGAGCACCACACCCGGCACCTGGTCGCTGGGCGTGGCCACCCCAACGTCGACGACCTCGAGCCGGGCATTGATCTGGCGGGCGAAAACGTTGATGGCGGCGCCCCCGCGGGCGAAGTTGGCGACCATCTGGGCGGTGACCGAGGCCGGAAAGGCCGACACGCCTTCCGCCGCCACCCCGTGGTCTGCGGCGAACACGATGATGGCCGCAGGGTCGACCCGGGGTAACGGCTCTCCGGTCATCGCCGCCAGATCCGCAGCGAGCTTCTCGAGTCGACCCAGGCTGCCGGGGGGCTTGGTCAGGCTATCGAGACGTGCACTGGCCAGGCGGCGGGCCTCAAGGTCCAGCGAAGGAATGCGGCCAATATTGGAGGAAAGAGTTGAAGCAAGGGGTGACTCAAGGGTCGAGTCAAGCGTCGAGGCGGGAGTAGAGGACGAGGACTGGTCACGCACGGCGATATCCTGATGGCACAAACGCCGCCCGGGCGGCGAATAAGAAAAAGACCGCCCGAGCCTTCAGACACGCAAACAGGCGGGCAACAAGCCGCCGAGCTTAGCAGATCACCGAAAGGCGATCTTCCCTCGGAAACGGATCCGCGATCGAGCGTCTATGCTGCAGGTCGTGCTGCAGGTCGTGCTGCGGGTCGTGCTGCGGGTCGCCTTGCCTCATTCAAACCCCGTTCGAGCCCCGTTCGAGGCCCCCGCATTCATCATGATTCGACAGGACGACCGACGCCGCGCCCGGGTGGGCACGGCGTCGGTATCTATTCATGAAACGGTTCTACTGGTGATACCGCTCGAGCGTGACCTCAGGCAAAGACGTTGAGACACCAGGTGATGGCGGGCACGGAGACCATGTCGATCAAGACGGCGCCACACAGCGGAACGATGATGTAGGCCTTGCTCGATACCACCTTATAGTGGTCGCAGACGGCGCCCATGTTGGCGAAGGCGTTGGGCGTAGCGCCCAGGCCAAAACCGATAAAGCCGGCGGAGAGTACGGCGGCGTCGTAGTTGCTGCCGAGCGAACGAAAGACCACCAGCGCCGCGATGGCAATGATCACCAGCGTCTGGATCATCAGGATCAGCGCCAGGCCAAGTCCCATGCCCTGCAGCTGCCAGATCTTCAGGTTCATCATGGCCATGGTCAGGAAGATCGCCAGGCTGACTTCTCCGATCAGATTGATGGCACGCTCGGACACCTCGACCAGGCGAAGGTGATCGTTCAGGTTGCGCAGCACAATGGCCACGAACATGGCCCCGACGTAGCTTGGCAGCACGATGCCGAGTTTCTCTTTCATGAATTCGCGGCAGGCCAGGCCGATGACCATCACCGGCACCACCACCGCCATGGCCTTCAGTACCCGATGCGGGGTCAGCGTCTGATCATCTTCGCTCAGGTGCTCCTCGTGCAGATCGGCAAGCCCGCCGACCTCCTCGGCCTCGATGCGAAGCTTGAACCGCTCGATCAACCAGCGGGCGAGAGGCGCGCCCAGCAGACTACCGGTGATGACACCGTAGGTGGCCGCCGTCATGGCGGCGGTCAGGGCGCCGTCGGCACCAAGCGCTTCCGCCTCTGGCCCGAAGGCCGCCGCACCGCCAAAGCCGCCTTCCAGCGAAGGCCCGCCCGCCATCAGGCCGATCAAGGGGTCGAGCCCGATCATCGAGGCGACGCCGATACCGATACCATTCTGCACCAGCACCAGGGCCCAGCAGGTCAACAGGAAGATCACCAGCGAACGCCCGCCCCTGGCCAGCACCGAGAGGCTGCCACCGAGCCCTACCGTGGCGAAGAAGGCGATCATCATCGGATCCTGAACGCTGGTGTCCAGGTCCAGCGTCAGCACGTCCATCGATCGCAGCAGCCATACCAGCACGGCGAAGCCGATGCCCCCGACCACCGGCGTCGGTACGCACATGCGCTCGAGCCACTCCACCCGGCGCCGAAGCTGAATGCCCACCATCAGCAGGACCAGCGCCAGCGCCATTGTTTCCACTGCGTTCAAGCCTATATTCATCTGCCTTCGCTCTCCTTCGCCCTCGAAGGACACCCTCCTGGTGACTCTCGGTGCGGCTACGCCAGGTGTCCGCCCTTAGACTACTGGACAAACATTCAGGCATGAGAGGGGCCTATTTGTCGTGGAGCAAGCTTTTGCTCCCTCTTGTGTCCTCAGCGGTCCGCCCCACCCGAGGGAGGGTCCAGGCAGAAACAGCGGTTCAAACTCAGCCAAGGGAGAAGGTGCCAAGGGCCACGACCAATGACACAGAGGGCGATGACCAACGACACAGAGGGCGAGGTCACTGGCACCCTGACGGTCGAGTCGACGATGGCAAAGCAAATGAGACAACCATTTGGGCAGGCTCGGGGAAGTTGGTCATGCACAAGCAATGATCGTTTACTATGCTGTCTTGCATGCCCATCAAGGCACACTTTTAGCTGAGCCAGCAGACTCGGCCTTCCCTCCCCCTGGCTCCAGCCCAGCGGGCGGGAATCGGAGGAAATACAACGATACCGCCGGCCGTCACGCGTCGGCTGTCAGGACCTGACCAGCAAGCCGTACGTCGACCAGCAAGGAGAGCAGGCCAACACATCACTCCGCTGTATCAATGCCATGTCAATGACATCATTTAATTTAAGGGAACGATCATGAAAGTGTATTCGTCGGCAATACCTTCGCCCTGGAAGGGCATCGTGGCGGCATCGATTGCTGCGGTCGGCCTGGCAGCCAGCATTCAGCCAGCGTCCGCTACCGAAGAAGAAACCTCCTCCGAGGCGTCATCAGACAAGCCCAACATCCTGGTCATCATGGGCGATGACATCGGCTGGTTTAACACCAGCGCCTACAACAGCGGCATGATGGGCTACACCACGCCCAACATCGACAGCATCGCCGAAGAAGGCATCCGCTTCACCGACGCCTATGGCCAGCAGAGTTGTACCGCTGGGCGCGCGGCCTTCATCACCGGGCAGTCACCCAAGCGTACCGGTCTTCTCAAGATCGGCATGCCCGGCGATCCGCTCGGCCTGCAGCCGGAAGACCCGACCATCGCCGAGATCCTCAAGCCGATGGGCTACGCTACCGGCCAGTTCGGCAAGAACCACCTCGGCGATCGCGACGAGTACCTGCCGACCAACCACGGCTTCGACGAATTCTTCGGCAACCTCTACCACCTGAACGCCGAGGAAGAGCCGGAGAACGCCGACTACCCCACCGATCCTGGCTTCCGTGAACAGTTCGGCCCCCGTGGTGTCATTCGCTCTTCCGCGGATGGCCAGATCGAGGACACCGGCCCGCTGACAAAACAGCGTATGGAGACCATCGACGAGGAATTCCTGACCGCCGCCGAGGACTTCATCGAGCGCCAGGAATCTTCCGACACCCCCTGGTTCGTGTGGTACAACACCACCCGCATGCACATCTTCACCCACCTCAAGGAAGAGAGTGAAGGCCGCACCGGACTTGGCATCTACGCCGATGGCATGACCGAGCACGACGCCCTGGTGGGCCAACTGCTCGACAAGCTCGAGGAACTGGGTGCCGACGAGAACACCATCGTCATCTACACCACCGACAACGGCGCCGAGAAGTTCACCTGGCCGGATGGCGGCACTTCGCCCTTCCGTGGCGAGAAGGCCACTACCTGGGAAGGCGGCATTCGGGTGCCGTTCATGATGAGGTGGCCGGGTCAGATCGAACCGGGCCAGGTGTCCAACGAGATCCTTTCGCTTGAGGACATGTTCCCGACCCTGATCGCCGCCGCTGGCGAGCCGGACATCAAGGAGCAGCTGCTTGACGGCTACACCGCCGGTGACAAGGACTTCAACGTGCACCTGGATGGCTACAACATGCTGCCCCACCTGACCGGCGCCGAGGACGCCGGCGAGTGGCCGCGCGACACCTTCTTCGCCTTCGTCGATGATGGTTCCCTGGGTGCCGTGCGCTTCGGCCAGTACAAGGCACACTTCAGCATCCAGGAGCACGAGGGCATGGACGCTTGGCGCCGTCAGCAGACGCAGCTCAAGGCACCGCTGTTGATCGACCTGCGTGCCGATCCGTTCGAGATGGCCCCGGAAGACTCTTCCTACTACGACGACTGGCAGCTGCGCCGCATGTATGCCTTCTCCCCTGTAGGCAAGATCGTGGCGGACTTCATGGCCACCTTCGAGGAATACCCCCAGCGTCAGGAAGCCGGCTCCTTTACGCCGAAGCAATAACGCTTCCACCGGCAAGTCGACAGGAGGCCGCCCTTGGGCGGCCTCTTGCCGTTGTGCTCCCCGTTCAGCTCTTGTTCAGCCCCCGTTTATCTCCTTATTCAGCCCCTAGCTCTGCTCCGCGTTCGTTCGAGATATCACATTGCTGGATATATAGACAGTATTCGACTAGCCTTGCCGGCATGGATCACTATCACGACGACGGCCAGCAAAGAAGCGCTGCGGGCCCCTTGAAGGGCCGCGGCGCGACCTATGATCCCGCCAATCGTTTTGCTCTCACCCGTAGCGAACAGGTGGACGACGGCTGGTGGCAAGAGGCAACGCCTGATCGCATCGCCACCGTCACCGCCACCGAGAGCGCCAAGAGCGCGCTGTCGTGGAACCGCTCGCCAGACCTGCCCTTCGATCGCTCGATCAACCCCTACCGTGGCTGCGAACATGGCTGCATCTACTGCTACGCGCGGCCCAGTCATGCCTACTGGGACCTGTCACCCGGTCTCGACTTCGAGACCCGCCTGATCGCCCGCACCGGCCTGGTGGAACGCCTCACCGAGGAATTGTGCAAGCCCGGCTACGTCTGCCGTCCGATCAACCTGTCCGGCAACACCGACGCCTACCAGCCCATCGAGGCCGAACACCGAACCACCAGGGCGCTGCTCGAACGGCTGCTGGAGTGGCGTCATCCGGTCACCCTGGTGACCAAGAGCGCGCTGATCCTGCGCGACAAGGACCTGTTGAGCGAACTGGCAAGCCGCCGCCTGGTGCGGGTGATGGTCAGCCTCACCAGCCTGGACACCGAACTCAAGCGTCAGCTGGAGCCGCGCACCGCCTCACCCCGAGCCCGACTCAGGGTCATCGGCGAGCTTGCCGATGCCGGTGTACCGGTGGGCACCCTGGTCTCGCCGGTGATTCCCGGGCTTACCGACCATGAACTCGAGCGTCTGCTCCAGGCCGCCAGGGACGCCGGCGCCAGCACCGCCGGCTGGATGCTGCTGCGCCTGCCACGCGAGGTCGCGCCGCTGTTCGAGGCGTGGCTCGAGGCCCACTATCCTGAGCGCGCCGCCAAGGTCATGAGCCTGATTCGCCAGTGCCGCAACGGCCAGGACTACGACAGTCGCTTCGGCCACCGCATGCGCGGCCAGGGCGTCTTCGCCGAACTGCTCGATCAGCGCTTCCGCAAGGCCTGCCGTCGCCTGGGCCTGTCACGACGTAGTGATAGCGGCCTTGATAGCGGTCTTGATACTGATAGTGAGCTTGATACCGAGAGCTTCAGGCCGCCCCACCGTCAGGGGTCACTATTCTGAGGCTTGTCCAACCTTCGCTAGTCGACGTTTCGGATAAAGCCTCGCGAGACGCCACCGCCTCCAGGCCGCTATGCGCCAGCGCTGGTCCCATTGCCGCCTTCCAACTGTCCCTGGCTGCCGCCGGTGCCACCACCTACGCTACAAGGATCCTCTGGAATAACGACCTACAATTAAAATATAAGGAGTTCTGCATGCGCCGCCAGACCAAGGGCCTGCACGCCCTCTACGCCAAGGATCCCGTGGACGCCGATCGCAAGCTGTGGGGGCGGCAGGTGGATCCCGTCAGCCGTCGTGGATTTCTCACCGGCTCCAGCCTGCTGGCCATGAGCGCGGTACTCGGCGCCAGCATTCCCTTCGCACGCTTCATGCCGGGAGGCCTGATACCCGCAGCCCTGGCCCAGAGCGACGAAGCCTTCGAGATCGAGGGCAAGGAGGGGCTGAGGGTCCTCAACGACCGTCCGATCAACGCCGAGACACCGGCCCATCTGCTCGACGATGACATTACCCCGGCGCGCTACATGTTCGTGCGCAACAACGGCCTGCCCCCGGAGCGAGCCGAGATCGATCCCGCCACCTGGACGCTGGAAATCACCGGCGAGTCGTGCCAGAACCCCACCACCTTCACCATCGCCGAGCTGAAGGAGCGCTTCTCCGAGCACACCTACCAGCTTCAGGTAGAGTGCGGCGGCAATGGTCGCAGCGAGTACGTCCCCGCCGCCAGCGGCAACCAGTGGACCACCGGTGCGGTGGCCTGCCCGACCTTTACCGGGGTACGACTTCGCGATGTGCTGGAGGCCTGTGGCATCGCCGACGACGCCGTCTATATCGGTTACTACGGCGCCGATCGCCATGCCAGCGGCGCCGCCGACAAGGAAGCGATCTCCCGCGGTGTGCCGATGGAAAAGGCCCTGGAGGACGAGTCGCTGATCGCCTGGGCGATGAACGGCGAGGACATTCCCTACCAGAACGGCTACCCGCTGCGCCTGGTGTGCGGCGGCTGGCCGGGCTCGGTCTCGGGCAAGTGGCTCAAGCAGATCGTCGTACGCAACCAGAAGCACGATGGGGCCAAGATGGCGCCTCCCTCCTACAGCGTGCCGGCGAACCCGGTGGCACCGGGCACTGAGGTGGCCAAGGAAGACTTCGTCACCATCCAGTCGATGCCGGTGAAGTCCCTGATCACCTACCCGCGATCAGGGATCGAGCACGCCCAAGGCCAGCCGATGGAGGTGCGCGGTCACGCCTGGGCGGGGGATCTGTCGGTATCCGAGGTACACACCTCAATCGACTTCGGTGCCACCTGGCAGAAGGCCAGCCTCAACGACGCACCCAATCGCCTCGCCTGGCAGCGCTTTACCACCCAGGTCGAGTTCCCCGAGCCAGGCTATTACGAGGTGTGGGCCCGGGCGGTGGACGAAAACGGCCAGTCCCAGCCCATGGTGGTGCCCGGCTGGAACCCCAAGGGCTACCTCAACAACGCCTGTCACCGCATCGCGGTTCAGGTCGGCTGAGGGAGGAGACTGGCATGGGAATTCGTACCACCAGAAGGCATAGGGCGTGGTCGTCGGCCCGCCCGATCTTGATGACCGGCCTGCTGCTCGGCGCAGTGCTGTTCAGCCCCTTTGGCCTGGCTCAATCGACAGGCGAGGCCTCTGGGCAAGCCACAGATGCCCCCCTCGAGACCGACCCGGACAGCGGGTTCGTGATGGCCGAGGGCTGGCAGACGGTCAAGGGCAACTGCACCGTCTGCCACTCCGCCGCCCTGGTCACCCAGAACAGGGGGTCACGCGAGCACTGGGCCTACCTGATCGACTGGATGCAGGAGACCCAGGGCCTGTGGCAGTTCAATCCCGAAATGGAAGCCACCATCCTCGACTACCTGTCGACCCACTACGGCCCGAGGACCGATGCCAGGCGGCAGAACCTGCCCAAGCATCTGATGCCGCCGACACCACAGGCCAGCGAGACCAGCGCAGAAGGTTGAAACAACGGACGCGGTCGAAAGGCGGCTGATCGGCCCGATTCTGCGACAGCGGAATCGGGCATCGTATGCTCTGACAGGTATGGTCAGATGACCTAACACAGATATTTCAGCGCAGATCCTTCAGCGCAAGTCCTTGAGCACAGTGCCGCTGGCGAGGATCTGCGCCTCGAGAGGTAACTCACGGAACGGCTCGCAAACCGCCTCGCTTTGCCATTGGCGCATGGCGGGCAAGGCGAGGAGTCGCTCGAGGTAGTCGCGAGACGGGCCACCCATGGGCAGGTCGTAGGTTCGCATCCTGAAGGCGATGGGGGCGAAAAAGGCGTCTGCGGCGCTAAACCGCTCGCCGCACAGGTAAGGTCCACCAAAGCGCGTCAAGCCGTCTTCAAACAGTTCGTTCAGCCGATGCAGGTCATCCAGCAACTCGGGCGTCTTTTCGTTCAAGCGCACGCGCAGCGCGCAGTGCATCGCACACTGCTGCCTGAGCGCGCTGAAACCGGAATGCATCTCGGCACAGGCACTTCTGGCCCAGCACCTGGCGTCCACATGCTCAGGCCAGATTTCGGAATGACGCTCGGCCAGGTATTCGATGATGGCCAGCGAGTCCCACACCACCCGTTCGTCATGATGCAGACAGGGAACTCGCCCCGAGGGCGAAAACCGACGAAAGTCGGCGTGACTGTTGCCCTGCTCATCGAAGGGGTGAAAGGCCAGCTCGAAGGGAATCTCGAGCTGGCGCAAGGTCAGCCAGGCCCTCAGCGACCACGACGACGTCTGTCGATTGGCGATATGCAGCACGTACATGACAGCGCTCCCTGGGTCGCTGGCAGCGCCTGTCGCTGCCGGTGACGTTGATCAAGCCGCCAGCGACATCTCGTAGCCGGTGTACTTGCGAAGATTGATCACTCCGGTATCGAAGATCAGATACTGGCCCTTGATTCCCATCAGGGTGCCCTCGACTCGCGGATTCTTGTCGAGGTTGTGAGACGTGACCTTGGTGGGGTACTCCAGTACCGGGTAGTCGAAGCGACGTGGGCTGCCGTCCAGGGGACGGATAGCATCGGCGCCGAAGCGCTCGCGTAGATCGCCCAGCCCCGCCGACAGCCTCTCCAGCAGACGGTCGCGCTCTGCGGCCAGATCCAGTTCCTCGACCTGGCCCTTGAGCATCGCCCGCCAGTTGGTGCGATCCGACACCTCGTTCTTGAACAGCACCTCGACGAAGCCAGACTGCTGACGACTGTCCACCTCGAGGATCGGCAACGCCTGGATCGCGCCCTGGTCGAGCCAGCGCGTCGGCATCTGGGTATTGCGGGTGATCCCGACCTTGAGCCCGGAAGCGTTGGACAGGTAGACGACGTGGGGCTGGAAGCAGAACCGCTCGCCCCACTCGGGCTCGCGACAGGTCCCCTCGAAAAAGTGGCACAGCTCGGGCTTCATGATGCAGCTGTCGCACTGGGCCAGGCGCTTGAAGCAGGGATAGCAGTGGCCTTGCCCGAAGCTCTTCTTGGTCGCACGCCCACAGTGGGTACAGGCGATCGCCCCGCTCCACTCGAGTCGCAGGGTGCCGCCCAGGTAGTCGTTGAGCGGCAGACGGTTCTCGCCGGCCTTGAGGGTGTAGCGCGCAGGGGAGTCGGGTTCGACCCCCATCTTGGACAGACATCCGTGGGCAAGTACTTCAGTCACGACTGGCATCCCGGGCGAGCCCCGCCATGTCTTCGGAAACCCCGGCACTGCTCGATGGCCCACCGGGCCCAGCGCCGCAGGTGCGTTGCTCCAGGTAGCCGATGCGGCTCTCCTCGGGCACATTGTTGTCGTGCTCGTAGCGCATTACCGCTTCCATGCACAGCTCGATCTGCTCGGCCGTCAGCATTCGCCCGTCCGGCCACTTGCGCAGCGACACCGCCTGCTTGAGGCTCTGGTAGATCGACGGCGTCATCTGGGAAATCATTCGCTCGAAGGTCATGTCGCTCATGGCATCGCTCTAGTGAAGACGTGATTTGCGGGAATGATACCAGCCCAGCACCAGCCCCACGAGCAGACCGCCCAGGTGCGCCTCGTTGGCCACATTGCCAAAGCCCACCAGCCCGGCGACGTCGGTCATGGTGAAGACCATCCAGCCGAGCATGAACAGCACCAGCATCTGTGGCACGAAGAAGCCGCTGGCCGGCGCGCGACGGGACATCAACCAGACGTAGCCAAGCAACGCAAAGTCGACGCCTGACATGCCACCGAACAGCACCGTGCCGGTGGCGTACTGGGCCAGGTTGCCGGCAAGCCCCGCCACCACCACCAGCGTCAGCATGCGCAGCGGGCCGTGCAGGGTCTCCACCTGGCGGCCGAAATACCACAGCCACATCATGTTGAAGATCAGGTGCATCCAGCCGAAGTGCAGAAAGATCGGCGACAGCGGGCGCCATACCTGCCCCGCCGCCAGCGCATCGGGGATGCTGCCAACGGCCAGCGCCCCGCCACGGATGCCCACAGGCACGATCGCCAACCACGCCAGCACCATGTCTCCCCACACGGCGATGGCACCAAACACCAGAAGACACAGCCCGAGCACCGACAGCGTGACCGGATGCTGGCGCAGCAGCGGCCACCAGTGACGTGCCGGTCTCGGCTTCGAGGCCCTCGGCGCGGGTATCGCCTCCCCCCGCTGCCAGCGCGTGATCACCTCGGCCAGAGCATCCTGCTGTTTCGGGTCCATCAGCCACAGTACCTGGCCGTCGTCCTCGTCGGTGATACGGTGTCCGATGCGGTGCGACCAGAGCGTCTGTCGCAGCTCGCGAGTATCGATATCGTGGGGGATCAGCATGACCCGGAACATGGCGTCTCCAGCGCGAAAAAGGGTAGCGGCCCAGAGATGATGGCCTGAAATGACGTTGGCCGGTAGGGGCAGCGGTCACACGCGGCGCAGATGGGCGAAAGGCCCGACGGCAAGCCGGGCATGGCAGGATGTCTTTTTCATCCACACAGAAAAAGTCCGGCGGAGGGGGCCGCCGGACAAGAGCAAGGGATCATTCAAGGGAACACCTACTCAGACGCCGCTTTTGATAAAGGGTTCAGTCGGGTGCTCGATTTTAATGTAACGTTTTGTATCAATCGAAGACGATCTCTCGGGGCAAGGGCCTCGCACGCACATCCCTGGGCACCGGCACCCATACAAAGTGATTGGCGTCGAGGCGGGATTCAAAGCTGTAGCGATAGGCCACCAGTCGACCGAACTTCACCGCGCTGTAGTCGAGACAGGCAATATTCGGGGCCGGCAAGGCCGGCACGCCTTCGCACCAGTAGTGGCCGATGAACAACGGGGGCTGGTCGGGGCCATAGTAGCTGAGGCTGGCCCGTTCGCTGTCGCTCAACGGCCGGTCCTCGAGGTCTCCCGGTAGATTGTCCGGCTGGAACACCACGTCACCCCAGGTGCGAGGGTCTCGTGCCCAGAAGTGGGTCCGAAAGCTTCGTCGAGTGAAACCGTCTCCGGAATGGATGACCGTGTCCCCGGGCAGGTCGATGGAACCGCCGCGGGTCAGGCGCTCGAGGATCCTCGACTCTTCGGTACCCGGGCTCGAGGCCTGGAGCAGGAAGTCGTGGTCCAGACAGCCGTCGGGCCGCAGCTGCCTGAAGGATTCGATCAGGCGGTCGTCCCAGCAGGCGTGGACTACCCGGATGCCGTCGATCTCGAGACACAGGGGGATCTGGCGAAACCACGCCAGGGCATCATCCCACTCCTGAGGGTGGTCATGGTACTGCTCGAGGGTTTCACGAATGATGCGGTTGTGACGCGGTGTATGCGGGCGTAGCCATTCCCTGCCGTGCTCAGGCGGGGCCTTCTGGGTGTACGTCAGGGCATTGATCTCGTGATTGCCCAGCACGATATAGGCTTCGCCCTCTTCCACCATGCGTCTGGCGATGGAGACCGCCAGGCGGATACGCGGGCCACGGTCGATCAGGTCCCCGAGGAAGATCGCCTTGCGCTGGGGGTGACGATAGACACCGCCGCGCAGGTGATACCCCAGCCGTTCCAGCAGCGCCGCCAGGGTGGCGCCGCAGCCATGAACGTCACCGATCAGGTCGTAGCCGTCCAGTCGCCTGCTCACGTCAATCTCCCAGCCTGTTGCTCCAGCCCAGCTTGCTGCGCAGGACGTCATAGAAGTTGTGACCCAGAGGGTGCACCAGTTGAACGTTCTGGGGCTTGCGCCGGATCACCAGAACATCATCGGGCTTGGCCACGGCACGGGTCTGGCCGTCACAGCTGATGTGGGGATAGGTCTGGTTGGTCTCACCGATATGACAGCGTATCTCGCAGCCGGCGTCGATCACGATGGGCCGGCTCGACAGGGTGTGCGGGAACATCGGTACCAGCGTCACCACGTCGAGCTTCGGATGCATGATCGGGCCACCGCCGGACATGGCGTAGGCGGTGGAACCGGTCGGCGTGGCGATGATCAGGCCATCGCTGCGCTGGCTGTAGACGAACTGGCCATCGATGAACAGTTCGAACTCGATCATCCGCACCGCCTTGCCCGGGTGCAGTACCACTTCATTGAGGGCATCGCCGCTGCCCACCAGGGAATCCCCGCGGTAGAGCTCGGCGTCGAGCAGAAAGCGCTGTTCGACCTCGTACTGTCCGGCCAGCACCTCACCGACACGGGCCTCGAGCTCATCCGGCGAGATATCGGTCAAGAAGCCCAGCCGTCCGCGATTGACCCCCAGTACCAGGGTTCCGCTGCGACACAGGGTGCGGGCCGCGCCCAGCAGGCTGCCGTCGCCCCCGACCACGATCACCAGATCACACAGTTCACCGAGCATGCGGCGACTGGCCTCGGCGTGGCCACGTTCCAGCAACGCCGAGGCGGTACGGTCTTCCACGATCACGTGGTAGCCGGCGTCATCCAGAAAACGAATCAGCCGCTTGAGGGTCTCGACCACCTTGGCGCTGCCCAGGCGCCCGATCAGTCCGATGTTCTTGAACGATTGCATCCACGCATCCTTCCCTTGGCGACCGCTCATTATGGCGAGGGGGGCCTGGCGGAGCAAACCGCGCCCGGCGCCTCAGGCCAACGCATGGCCCAGATCGATGATCACCTAGACTGACGATGAATTAGACCGGCGCCGTCCTGTGACGCCGCTGCCACCAGGCGTTGAGCCACAGCGAACCGGCGATGATGGCGCCTCCCATGGCCAGACGTACCAGATCAGCCTCGCGGTTCCAGATCACCAGGTTCACCGCAAGGCCAGCAGGAATCAGCATGTTGTTCATGATTGCCAGGGCGCCTGCATCCACCCGCACCGCGCCCAGGTTCCACAGGAAGTAGCCGAGCCCAGAGGCGACCAGTCCCAGCCACAGCAGCACCCCCCACTGCAGGGGTGTCGTCGGCAGCCCCGAGGTGCTTCCCAACAGCGCGAAGGCCGGCAGCGCGATGCAGGCCGCACCCAGGTAGAACCAGGCGAACACATGGTGGCGAGGCAACGAGGGGGGCAGTGCCGCCGACAGGCGCCGATAGCCGACCTGCCCCATGGCAAAGCAGAGATTGGCCCCCTGCACCACCAGGAATCCCAGCCAGAAGTCGTCGTTGACACCCTTGTAGCGAATGACCGCCGCGCCGATCACCGCAAGCCCTGCAGTGACCAGATGGAAGGGCGTGAAACGACCAAACGCCAGGTCATCCAGAATGGCGATGTACAGCGGCGTGAAGATGGTGAACAGCAGCACCTCCGGCACCGACAGGAGCACGAAGGACTGGTAGAAGAAGATGTACATGATGCCAAGCTGGACGGCACCAAGTGCCATCAGCGCGAGCTTGTGGCGCAGATCGAGCAGGCCGGGCTTCAACAACGGCAGGAACACCAGCGCCGCCAGCCCCACCCGCATCATCACCGCGAAATAGCTGTCCACCTGACCGGCCAGATAGACACCAATCAGCGAAAACGAGAACGCCCACAGGGCGGTGACCACCACCAGATAGCCCACCGTAAACTCCCAATAGTCAAAAAGGTTTACGGCAGTATACGCGAACACCCTCTTCGGCCCAACGCTTGCCCCCTCTGAGCCCTGCTCGTCTCAATGATTGACCTGCTTCAACCACCAGGCCCCGTACGCCACCCCAGGCAGCCAGCCCAGCAGGGTCAGCAGGAACGCAATCGCGATCCGGCGCGAACCACCTTCGGCCACCGCCACCGCCAGCGGGGGCATCAGCAGCACCAGCACCATCAAGGCGAGCCGGGCCGCTGGCGACGCCATCAACGCCGACGCCACCTGGGGCGAGGATGTCACGGCCTCGTCACTGGTGCTGGACGCATGCGCATCGGTGCCTTCCTTCTGCTCGGGCGCAGGCGGTGGGGTGAAGTGCTCCACCGCAGGGCTATTTGCCGGGCCACTTTCCGGGCTATGCGCAGGACTACTTGCAGTGTTATCCATCGCCCCAGCCTGCGCACGCTGCGGCTGCGCGTCACGCGCTGCCTGCTCCTGGGCCTGGCGATGGGCCTCGGCGTCAATCTTCTGCTCCAGGCTTTCAGCGCCTTCGGCAAGGACATCGTGGTAACGCTCCCAGTCTTCCCAGTCATGGGGTGTCCCGGCCCTGGGACGATGGTCGTGGGACTCACGCGCTCGGTCCCAGGCCTTTTCCTCGAGGGTGTTGGGCCTTTCCTTATCTCGCTCACCGTCGAGCCCCTTGCGGGCCAGATACTCTCGCGCGTCCATCAGAGAACTTACCTCCAGGGTCGAATGACGCCACCGGTATCTCCGATGGCCCATTTCAGTGTGCCAATACAGGCTTTGATGTAACAGCAACGCCTGATTGATAGAGAAACCCGCCTCAACTGTCCTACTGTTTTGATAGAGGTCACCCCCACGGGTTCCCCACAGCGCCATGTTCAGCTCCCAGGAGAGACATCATGCAGGAAAGACAGGTCGAGATCGCCATTATCGGAGCAGGAAGCGCCGGCCTTGGTGCCTGGCACGCGGCGCGACAACATACCGACAAGCTGGTGCTGATCGAATCCGGCGCCTACGGCACCACCTGCGCACGGGTCGGCTGCATGCCGTCCAAGCTGCTGATTTCCGCCGCCGACGTGGCCCAGCAGGCACGTGACTCCGAGGGCTTCGGGGTCAAGGTCAGCGGCGTCAGCGTCGACGGCCCCGCAGTCATGCAACGCCTTAAGCGGGAGCGGGATCGTTTCGTCGGCAGCGTACTGAGTTCGATGGCCCGCATCGAGGAAGACGACCGCATCGTCGGTGCAGCTCGCTTCGAAGACGCCAACACCCTGGTGGTGGGCGACCATACGCGTATCAAGGCCAAGCGCATCGTCATCGCCACCGGCTCCCGCCCCTCCTGGCCCGACTTTCTCAATGCCGCCGGGGATCGCCTGATCATCAACGACGACCTGTTCGAATGGGATGACCTGCCCGAGTCGGTGGTGGTATTCGGGCCCGGCGTCATCGGCCTCGAACTCGGTCAGGCGCTGCACCATCTGGGCGTGCGAGTGCGCATGTTCGGCGTCGGCGGCGCCATCGGTCCGCTCGGCGACCCCGATCTCAAGGCGCTCGCCGACAAGGAGTTCAACACAGGGTTTCCGCTGGACCCCGACGCCACCGTCAAGAAGGTCGACCGGGACGGCGATCAGGTGGTGGTGACCTTCCACTGTCGCGACAGCAACACCGAGAAGACCGAGCGTTTCGACTACCTGCTGGCGGCCACCGGACGTCGGCCCAACGTGGACAAGCTGGACCTGCCGAAGACCGGGCTGGAACTCAACGACCGCGGTGTGCCGGTGTTCGATCCGCTGACCATGCAGTGTCGCTTCGATGACGGTTCGCCCGCACCGATCTTTATCGCCGGTGATGCCAACCAGGATCTTCCCCTGCTGCACGAGGCGTCCGACGAGGGACGCATCGCAGGCGAAAACGCCGGACGCTACCCGGATATTCGCGCCGGTCGCAGGCGTACTCCGTTGGCGGTGGTGTTTACCGATCCGCAGATGGCAAGCGCTGGAGTAGGCTACGCTGAACTCAAGCGTCGGGATGAACAACTGACCAACGTGGCCATCGGTGAGGTCTCGTTCGAGGATCAGGGACGGTCCACGGTGATGCGGCAGAACCGAGGCATGCTGAGGCTCTACGCTGAGCACGGCTCGGGAATTCTTCTCGGCGCGGAAATGTTCGGCCCAAGGGCGGAACACCTGGGCCACCTGTTGGCCTGGTCCATCGACCAACGATTGACCGTGGATCGCCTGCTGGAAATGCCCTTCTACCACCCGGTGGTCGAAGAAGGCCTGAGAACAGCACTGAGGGACCTCAACGTGCATCTGCGCAGGGGTCCGGCGATCACCGAACGCTGCCTGGAGTGCGGTCCAGGCGCTTGACGGTCAAGGGCCCGACGCATGGCGCCGGGCCGCTTCAAAGGAGAGCGGTTATGCCACACAAGGCACCTCCATCGATCGTCCGGGACATCATGTCCAAGGACTGCTACCGCGTCAGCGGCAAGACCTCCATTTCCACCCTGGCGGAAGGTCTCGCTCTGCACCGATTGCCAGGGGCCCCGGTGGTGGACAACGGCGATCACCTGATCGGCTTCATCTCCGAGCAGGACGTGCTGGGCAAGGTGATCGAGAGCCTCTATCTGGATCACGAGGCACCGCTGGTCCATGAAATGATGCGTAACGAAGTGCTGTCGGTGTCTCCCACCAAGAGCATCGTCGATCTGGCCCAGGAAATGCTGGGAGCAAAACCCAAGGTGTATCCCGTCACCGAACAGGGCCGACTGGTGGGTATCGTCACCCGCCGCGACGTGCTTACCGCCGTGCT
The DNA here is from genome assembly GCF_024124525.1 of Halomonas sp. OfavH-34-E. NCBI lineage: Bacteria > Pseudomonadati > Pseudomonadota > Gammaproteobacteria > Oceanospirillales > Halomonadaceae > Halomonas > Halomonas sp. OfavH-34-E. The sequence continues at coordinate 36,054 of NZ_JAMXRY010000026.1, forward strand.
CACCATGCGACGCCATCAACGAAGCGCCTGACCCCTCCTGTTGCGCAACGCCTTCTGTAGACGCCCACCGCCGGCATCACGATGCCGGCGGTGGGCGTGCTGTCGGTAGCGCCAACGCTGACACCATTGCCTGGCACCACCGCCTTGCATCGGCCTCCCCGATCCTCCAGATGCCCCTGGCGCTTGTGCAAACCGTAAGGGGCGTTCATGGAGCATGCCTGATATGCCCGGGCCCAATGGAAAGGGAAGAGAGGGAGAGCACCTTCGCCCAAGCAAAAAAAACGCCCCATGGAAGCCATGAGGCGCAACGATCGATTTAGCAAACCAGATCAACACTGCTAACGACTGCCATCGCGCATGCTGTCTGTACCACATATGACAGTCGTCACCAGAAAAGTTCTCCTTTCATCGAAAATTTTTTTTCCTCTCCTGGGCCCGACGGTGCACAGCGGTGAGAGAAGCGCCCTACTGACCACAGCGTTCTGCGTCGGTTCCAAGGTCTGTGGCAAGAGATCGACTCTGCCACTACGCGACGGCCATCAACGGGCACCGCCGGCCAGGTCGATCAGGGAATGGCATCAAGGATGTCGTCAACAGCGGCCAGCGTGAGGCGCCCGCCGGCACAGGCACCGGTATCCAGATGCAGCACATTGCCAAGCCACAGCGGTGCCTCGACGATGGTGTGCCCCACCACCACCGCATCGACGCCCTCGACGCGGGTCGAGTCCAGGCTGCCGCCGCTGTCACGTCGGAATCTACGCCGCGACCATAGCAGGTGCTCGGACGAGGTCTGCTCGATCTGGCCCCAGTCGTCGGGTGGATCGGCGTGCACCACGCCCAGGCGACGATGTCCCGCGACGATTTCCCGAGCCAGCGGAAGATGCGGGCGGGCGGCGTTCATGGTGCTACGGGCCTCCTCGACACCATCGAGAAAGACCCAGTTGCCGCCATTGCGCTGCCACAGATCCCAGGCCATTCCTCCGCCTTCGGCCAGGGCGGTGATCGCCATCTGTTCGTGATTGCCCATCACCGCAAAGCACCAGGGCTCGAGCGCCAGCGTCAGACAGGCGAGCGATGCCTCTCCCCTGTCGACCAGATCACCGACGCAGAACAGCCGGTCCCGGGCGACATCGAAGTCGACTCTCTCCAGCGCTTCCATCAACTGGGCGTACTGGCCGTGCACGTCACCGACGACGTAATCACGCCCCTTGCGGTTTGGTCCATGACGGATACAGCGCATGAGTCTTCTCCCGCCCCAGTGCGAGCTCAGGCTTGACGCCATCGCAACATTCGTCCTATGTTCCTTTTACAGAACGTTCGATAAATGGAACAACAGCTCAACCGAACAGTGACCTCATGATCGAGCCCTTCTCCCAAGCTAGCTTCTCAAGCGACGACACGCTGCATGCCGAAGCACTCGGCCGGCATCTTCAGCATCTGCGCCAATTGCGTGGCTGGTCGCTATCCCGCCTGGCCAGCGACGCCGGCGTCGCCAAGTCGAACCTGTCTCGGCTGGAACAGGGCAACGGCAACCCTACCCTGGACACCCTGTGGCGCCTGGCGAGCTGCCTCGAGGTGCCTTTCGGCACCCTGATAAAACCCGTGACCACGGCGCTGGATGACCAGGGCGTGCAGGTCCAGTTGATCGATCAGGGCGATAGCCAACCGGCCGTCGACGTCTACTGGATGCGCCTGGACCCTGACGTCTATCGGCTCAGCGAAGCGCACCCCGCGGGCGTGCACGAGACCGTCACGGTGATCTCCGGCCGGTTGACCACCGGCCCCGAGCACGAGAGCCACACCCTGGGCCCGGGCCAGAGCGTCACCTTCGCGGCGGATCGTCCACACCTCTACGCGTCCGACAACCAGGCCACTTCCGCCACCCTGACCATCGTCTACCATCCACCGGAAACCTCTCGATGACCACCACGACGACTCCTTTGCGTGCCAGCCCCTGGGTGACCGGCGTCCGCGAGGCGATCCCGCTGCTCGGCGGCTATATCCCCATCGCCATCTCCTTTGGCCTGGTAGCCGTCCAGGCGGGCTTCAGTGCCTGGGAAGCCGTCGCCATCTCTACCCTGATCTATGCCGGCGCCTCCCAGTTCGTGTTCGTCGGCATGGTGGCAGGTGGCGCTCCTCTATGGCTGGTGGTCGCCATGACCCTATTGATCAACGTTCGCCACGTGGTCTACGCCCCGAACCTTGCCGCCTCGATGAGCACGAGCCGCTGGTGGCCTGCACTGATGCACGGTCTGACCGACCAGGTCTTCGCCCTGGCGCTGACGCGTCTGCCGCAACTGCCGGAGGCGGCTCGGCTTGGCTGGTACACCGGCGCCGCCCTGCTGGCCTGGCTGGCCTGGATCGCCGGTACCGCAGTGGGTGCACTGGGGGGCGAATGGGTAGTAGAACGCTGGCCGCTGCTGGGAGAGGTGATGCCCTTTGCCCTGCCTGCCCTGTTTCTCGTGTTGGTGGTGCCTCGCCTGTCCAGCTTCCGCTGGGGCCTGGCGACCCTGGTGACCATCGCCGCAGGCGCCCTGCTGGCGGTGCTGGGGGTGGCCAATGCCGGCATCCCCCTGGCGGCTCTGTGCGGCGCACTTTGCTTCTTTATCGTCAAACGTTCACCGGTCACAAGGAGTCGATCATGACCACTACGCTGTGGATGGCGGTGGTAGCGACCACCCTGGGCACCCTGCTGATGCGAATGGCGCCCCTGATATGGATGCGCCGTCGTCTCGCCGAGCGCCAGACGGAAGACAGCGTCGAACCGATGCCGCAGTGGCTGTCGGTGCTGGGGCCTTTGATGATCGCCGCCGTGCTGGGCGTCTCGTTGGTACCAGCACAGCCGAGCATCGCCAGCTGGAGCGCCACTGGCGTGGGGGTACTGGCGACGCTGGCGGTATGGTATCGAACGCGATCGCTGGGCTGGCCGGTCGCTGCCGGCGTGGCCGCCTACGGACTGACGCTGGTATTGGCCGGTTCGCTCTGACACTCAAGTCGACGCTGACCCGAAAAGGCCTACCGGGTATTGCTGTCCGCAACCCAAGCGGTCTTGCCTTTTCCTTTCCCTGTGCCTATTTCCGTCAGGCCCGCACCGAATGGTGGCGGGCCGCTGCCTTCCTGCCCCCAACTCGCCGTGTTCCATCGTTTGACCCGCAGGCTTTTCCTGCGCGGCCAGGCGCTCTCCCTCATTTATGCGCGCAAGATACTAAAGCTCGCGCGATATCGGCCGATACTCGTTCGGCTCCAGTGCCGGCTCCAGGATGGAAAAGGCATTTTAAAAAGAAAAAACAAGAACCTGCTTCGACCTTGCTCCCAGCACCTTCCACTCCCGAGGTAACTTGATGGTATCGGCCAGAAGAATAAGCGCCCTGTATCGCGCACTGACTAGCCACACCGCCTGTATTGTCTTTCGTCCCGACGGCACCATCCGCGAAGCCAGTGATGCCTTTCTTGCCACCGTCGGCTATCGGCTCGATCAGATACGCGGCCAGCACCACCGCATGTTCTGCCCGCCAGAGGTGCATCAGGACCCCGCCTACGAGGCATTCTGGCGGGGGCTGGCGGACGGCCAGTCGAAAACCGGCACCTTTCGCCGCATCGACGCCAATGGCAATCCGTTATGGCTGGAGGCGACCTACCTTCCTGTGCGCTCCGCTCGAGGCAAGATTCACTACATTCTCAAGATTGCCAATGACGTCACCGACGATCGCCTTGCGGCGTCCGGTCAGGATGCTGTGCTCAGCGCCCTCGACGCGTCCATGGCGGTGATCGAATTCACACCGGAAGGCGAAATACTGCGTGCCAACGGCAACTTCCTGACCACCATGGGCTATCGTCTCGACGACATCCTTGGACGGCATCACAGGATGTTCTGCGACGATACCTTCTATCGAGATCACCCCGACTTCTGGCAGGAACTGGCCGCCAACACCTTCAAGCAGGGACGCTTCAGACGCATAACCGCCAGTGGGCGCACCGTCTGGCTCGAGGCCACCTACAACCCGGTGATCGACGAAACCGGCCGGGTGACACGCGTCGTCAAGTTCGCCACCGACATCACCCGCTCTGTCGAGGCCGACGATGCCGCTCGCAGTGCCGTGGAGTCCGCCCGAGTCACCGCGGAGCAGACCGAGACCATCGCCGACAATGGTCTGGTCCAGCTCGAAGAGGCTGTCGAGTCGTCGCGCCAGGCCGCCGACGAGATCAAGGCGACCCAAGCCATCGTGGCCGCCCTGGAGGAGCAGACGCGAGCGATCAACAACATAACCGACTCCATCTCGCGGATCGCCCAGCAGACCAACCTGCTGGCGCTGAATGCGGCGGTCGAAGCGGCGCGCGCTGGCGAGCATGGCCGCGGATTTGCGGTGGTGGCCCAGGAGGTTCGCGAACTGTCCCAGGGCTCCACCCGCGCCGCCGAGCAGATCACCCAGGTGCTCAACGACAACAACCAACGCATTCGACTGGCCAACCAGAAGATCACCGAGGTGGCCACCCGCAGTGACCTCAGCCAGCAACGGGTCGGCGAGGCGCAACTGGTGATACGCGAGATCCTGGACGGCGCCCACAACGTCTCGGCGGCGATTCGCAAGCTCTGATCGTGGCGTGTGATAGGCATCACTACCGCACCGCAGTCATTGTCGCCACCACAAGCCAGATGACTGCGGCGTGGCTCCGGGCTCGTCCGGTTGACGAAAATCACGCCGCACGAGCCTTTTGCTTGCAAGGCGTAACCAACGGAGATTACTATCAAAAACGCCTTGCGGGTGTAGCTCAATGGTAGAGCAGAAGCTTCCCAAGCTTAAGACGAGGGTTCGATTCCCTTCACCCGCTCCAGGGCCTCCCCTTTCTCGGTCACAGTGCTCTTGCATCCTTTCTTCGCAAGCTGACCCGCTGCGCCCCTTATTTCGCAGCGTCCTTTATTTCGCTTCGCTCTGCCTTTCACAGCGCTCCCTTCCCGCTGCGCGCTCCCCTGACCTCCCCCCCATCCTGCGATCAGGCGTCGTTTTCGAGCACTGTCTCGTGCTTTGGCCTTGCCTGTTCAGCGCCCCGGGTTCTGCGAGCCCCGGCATGTCGCCATTCATGCCGCTACCGCTGAATCGGCCTCATACTTAAAGACTACGCCCCCCTTCGATGGGCCCCTGTTCAAGCTCGGTTTTCGCACGCTAGGCTGGCGCCACAATCATAAAGTCGTGGGGACGCCGTATGCCTTTTTACCGCCACACCCTGCTGCTGACGCCTGTCTGGCTGCTGGTGAGCACACTTGCCATGGCCGATGGCGCGAGGGATAGCTGCGATCAGCGCGCGCAGGCACTCGAGCATGACCTCGCCTTCGCGCGTCATGCCGAGGACACCGCACGGGTGAATGAGCTGGAACTCGCCCTGGATGGCGTCCGAAGCGGCTGCACCGGCGAAGACGTGCTCAGCCAGGCCGAGTCACGCGTACGGGAGGGTCAGCAGATGGTGGAACAGCGCCAGCAGGAGTTGAACGAGGCCTTCGACGAAGGTGATATCGGCCAGATAACGCGTAAACGGGAGGCTCTCGAGGTCGCCATCGAGGTGCTCAACGCTCGCATCGCCGCGCTCAAGGTGCTGTTGCCATCGGCCAGTTGAACCTTGTACGGCTGACATTCGAGGGACAGTGCCAGCCGCAGAGCGTCAAGCGCTGGTCGCACCGCCAGTCTGACAATCGGCTGTCGGGATGCTTGCCGACCGCCATTGGCCGCGCCTAGTCCCGGTCCTGGCGTCGCTCCCAACGTTCCTCGATGGCGAGCCCGATCCAGATGCCGGCGATCATGCAGATCAGGGCGACGACCGCTCCCGGCGAGCCTGCCGGCAACGCGATCAATAGCTGTAGATCGTTGCCACCCAGCGCAAGCGAGGCGCCGATGCCCATCACGATTCCGGCCAGCAGATGCTTCACCCAGCGCCCCAGGGCCCCCTGATACTCGCCCGGTCGGAAGTGGGCTCGCGCCGCTACCAGCATTCCCGCCAGGATCGCGACGCTGATCAGGACGCGTCCGAGGCTAGGCCAGGCGACGGCCATGTCCATCGCCAGCGGCCGCTCGGTGACGTCTCGAATCAACTGGCTCGGTGACCACAGTGGTTCCAGCACGCCCAACAGACCGCCTACCGCGCCGAACACCATGACACCCGCGTAGATACGGCGGTGAGCCGGCGACAGCCGCCAGATCGCCAGCAGCGAGACTGCGACGATACTCAGTACCAGCCACCAGGCCGGCGTGAAGGTCGTCGTCAGACGGGTGTAGGAGATATCAGGGGCGCCCAGGTACAGCATCCACCACCCCAGAACCCAGCCCAGAATGGTGGCGAGCATGTGCCACTGCCCCCGCGCCAGGGCGGAAAGGGTCGAGATCGAACAGCCATGATTGACCGCCGCGGCCAGGCCAAACAGCAGCCCACCGACGGCGAAGGGCCACCCGATCGCGTGACGTCTGAGCACCTCGCCAAGAGGGAAATGGATGAACAGGGGGCTGGCAAGCCAGAACCAGACGCCGCAGCCGACGATGGTCAGCAACAGACCCGGCCGCCACATGCGTATCCCCTGAACCGCACGCACCATGCAAAGACCGGTACGCTGGGCGAGCCACCCCAGCGCGACAGCCAGCAGCAGGGAGACCAACAGAGCCATCACATCTCCTCGTTTACACGGTTCCGGAAATACAAGGGCGGAACACTATCTGACGATCATGGCCGGCGATGGTGCGATACTGGCCGGCACGCCATGCTATTGCCCGGTGTCCCTCTACTTTCGGCATTCCTCTCTGCATTCCTGTCTGTTCAGAACGGGGGTCAGAGCTGGTGTCGCGGCGGATGGCCGGACAGGCCGTCACCCCGACGACGATCTCGAGGTCGTGCGGCCTCACATCCATCCATAATGTAACAATATGCAATGAACGCCCCTGCCACCACACCAGCGTCAACGCAGATCGGGACCCGCGACATGTGCGGCTGGATGTGAGAGCCTTGCGATCAGCCCTCCTTTCCCGTTTCAAGCGATCTACCGTGCCATGACCTTGTCCTTGTTTCTGCTCGTGTTCGTCGTCTGTCTGGTCGTCTTCGTCGCGGTGCTCGCGGTGTTGATGCTGTCCGGCACGCCACGATACCGCACCGAGCCACAGCACCTGCTTGACCTATTCGACCGTGCTCTCGACAGCACAGTTGGCGAAGATGAATGGAATGCCGTCATCCTTTATCCGATTCGCCACGACGAGTACCTGGACGGCGTCCGACGCCGCGCTCGCAGCCTGGTCGATGAACACGGGCGCTTTGGCCGGGTGACCCGAGGCAAGGCCCTGCTGGACAGCGCCGGACAGGAGGACCTGCGTGCACTGCGCGACCACCTGGCCGCTCGTATCCGCCTCAGGGAGCAGCCCAGGGGGGACTGACAGTCAGTGAGAATCCTGTACCCATCGGGTATGATGACGTCCTCGTTACCGCCTGCGGGAGCCCCCCGATGAGCAGCGCCATCAGGCAGATCCCCCTGGACACCGCGACCCGGCATCACTCCCACGACTACCATCAGATCGTGATCGCCCTGGCCGGGCGCGCCGACTTCGACATCGAAGGCCTTGGCGGCACCATCGAGGCATTCTGCGGCTGCATCGTGCCCGCCAACCACCTCCACTACTACGCCGGCACCGGCAACAACCGCCAACTGATCCTCGACCTTCCCGATGACGCCCTGGCGCTCACCGGCCATCATCATGAACTGGCCAGGCTGTTCGACGCGCCACGTTTCTTCACCCTGGACGCACCTCTGAAACAGTTCCTGGGTTTCGTGGTGGCCGAAATGAATCAGTTGGCGCTAGAGGGCCCCGTCCCTGCCCTGCATCAGGAGCGCCTGGCGACCACTCTGCTGGGCTCGTTGCATGCGCGTCTGGCCGGCGATGAAACCGGCGCGATGCACCACCGGCGCATCGACCTGCGCGCGCTCGACCGCTACATCGACGATCACCTGGCGCGTCGCTTCAAGGTCGCCGATCTGGCGGCCTTCGCCTGCCTCAGCGAAACCCACTTTACCGAACGCTTCCGCGCCCAGACGGGCCTGTCACCCTGGCAGTACGTGATGCGTCGACGCCTGGAGGCGTCACGTCAGCTGCTGATGCGCAGTCGCCTGCCGTTGTCGGAAATCGCCGCCCTCACCGGCTTCGCCCACCAGAGCGCCCTGTCCCGCGCCTACCGCAAGCATTACGGCCATCCTCCCAGCCAGACGCGACGTCATGTCAGCGAGATTTCGTCACCGAATCTCCACCATCTGACTGCCAAATCGGCACATTAAAGCTAGGGTTAGTCGATAACGCCCGTGGATTTGCCAAATCCTTCGGTGCATTTGGCAAGCATGGAAGAGGCATGCAACCTAGTCTTGCCAACATGCCCGGATTGCGCGACTGCACGTCCGCGATCGACTTTGCGGCAAGCCCTTTCTCCGCCCGCGGCGGTTCACCATTTGGGGACTGACATGCTCAACGCCAACAATATGCTCGACAACTCCACCTGGCAGCAGGATCTGGATACACTCTTTGCGCGCATCAGCGATCACTACGTGGTCGAAGAAAACGCCTTCGTAAGTGAATTGATCAAGCTGATCGATGGCAAGGACGAGCACATCGAGCGCGTCGCCGACAAGACGGCTTCTCTCGTGCGCGAAGTGCGCGAGATGGACACCGCCGTCGATACCATCGACGAGCTGCTGCAGCAGTACAGCCTGGATACCCACGAAGGCTTGATGCTGATGTGTCTGGCCGAGGCGATGCTGCGCATCCCCGACAAGGCCACCGCCGATGCGCTGATCGAAGATCGACTGGGCCCGGCCGACTGGAAGGCCCACCTCGGCAAGAGCGAGTCCTGGATGGTCAACGCCTCCACCTGGGGCCTTTTGATGACCGGCCGGGTGGTGAGCCTGGACAAGCCCAAGGATGGCAAGCCCAGCGGTTTCATCAACAAGATGGTCAACCGCATGGGCGAGCCGGTCATTCGCCGGGCCATGGTCGAAGCCATGAAGGTGATGGGCAAGCAGTTCGTGCTGGGGCGTGATATCGACGAAGCGCTCAAGCGCTCCAAGCCGCTGTTCGACAAGGGCTACACCTACTCCTACGACATGCTGGGCGAGGCCGCCCGTACCCGGCGCGATGCCGGCCGCTACTTCGACGACTACGCCACCGCCATCCGCCAGGTCGGCAAGACCAGCCGCAACCTGGGCGACAGGACGCCGGCACCGTCGATCTCGATCAAGCTGTCCGCGCTGCACCCGCGCTACGAGTTTGGCCGCCGCGAACAGGTCCTCGAGGAGCTGGTGGGCAGCGTCAAGGAGCTGGCCAAGCTGGCCCGTGACAATGACGTGGCGGTGACCATCGACGCCGAGGAGGTCGACCGCCTGGAGTTGTCGCTGGAGGTCTTCCGCGCCGTCTACGAGAGCGACATCTGCCGCGGCTGGGGCCACTTCGGTCTGGTGGTGCAGGCCTACTCCAAGCGCGCCCTGCCGGTGCTGCACTACCTCAACCGTCTGGCCGACTTCCAGGGTGACGAGATCCCGTTGCGTCTGGTCAAGGGTGCCTACTGGGACACCGAGATCAAGGAGTCCCAGCAGCTCGGCGTCGACGGCTATCCGGTGTTCACCCGCAAGGCATCCACCGATGTGGCCTACCTGGCCTGCGCGCGCTTCCTGCTGTCCGATGCCACCAAGGGTCGCATCTTCCCGCAGTTCGCCACCCATAACGCCCATACCATCACCACCATCCTCGAGCAGGCCAACCACACCAGCCGAGCCCTCGAGTTCCAGCGCCTGCACGGCATGGGCGAGGCACTCTACGATGCCGCGCTAAAGCGTGCACCTGAAGGCACCTACTGCCGTATCTACGCCCCAGTGGGCGCCCACAAGGACCTGCTGCCCTACCTGGTTCGCCGACTGCTCGAGAACGGTGCCAACTCCTCCTTCGTGCATCAGCTGGTGGACCCCAAGGTGCCGGTGGAGTCGCTGTGCGTCCATCCCATCGAGACACTGCGACAGTTCGACAGCCTGTCCAATCCCCAGATTCCGCTGCCTCGCGACATCTATGGCGAGCACCGCCCCAACTCCCGCGGCGTCAACCTGACCATCAACAGCCAGTACCAGCCGCTGATGGAGGCCATGGGCAAGCACATGGATACCCGCTACCAGGCGCGTCCGCTGCTGGCCTTCGAGGTCGCCGAGGACCCCGCCCAGACCCACGAAGTCACCAGTCCTTACGACCGTCGCCAGGTGGTCGGTAGCGTGCAGTGGACCACCCGCGAACAGACCGAGCGGGCGGTGGACGCGGCCTGGGCTGCCTTCCCGGCATGGGAGGTCACCCCGGTCAAGGAGCGCGCCGACATCCTGAGGCGCTTCGCCGACCTGATGGAAGAGCACCTGGCGGAGCTGATGGCGCTGTGCTCGCGTGAAGGTGGCAAGCTGTTGACCGACGGCGTCGACGAGATCCGCGAAGCGGTGGACTTCTGTCGCTACTATGCGGTGCGCGCCGAGGAGATCTTCGGTGAGCCCACCGAGCTGCCCGGCCCCACCGGCGAGTCCAATCGTCTGCACATGGGCGGCAAGGGGGTGTTCGCCGCGATCAGCCCGTGGAACTTCCCGGTGGCAATCTTCTGCGGCCAGATGGTCGCCACCGCGGTGGCCGGCAATACCGTGCTGGCCAAGCCCGCCGAGCAGACGTCGATCGTTGCCCACCGGGTGGTCGAGCTGCTGTACCAGGCCGGCATGCCGCGTGAAGTGGTGCAGTTGCTGCCCGGCGACGGCCCCACCGTGGGCAGCGTGCTGACCGGCGATTCGCGGATCACCGGGGTGGTCTTCACCGGCGGTACCGATACCGCCCAGATCATCAACCGCGCCCTGGCCGAGCGTGAGAATGCGCCGCTGCCGACACTGGTGGCCGAGACCGGCGGCATGAACGCGATGATCGTCGACTCCACCGCCCTGCCCGAGCAGGTCGTCGCCGACGTCATCCACTCGGCCTTCCAGAGCGCCGGACAGCGCTGCTCGGCCTTGCGGGTGCTCTACCTGCAGGACGACGTCGCCGACCGTGTGCTACAGATCCTCGACGGCGCCATGGCCGAACTCCACGTGGGTGACCCACGCGACCTCGGCACCGACGTAGGCCCGGTGATCGACGAGGACGCGCGCAAGAACCTGCAGGCGCATATCGATCGGCTGAAGGGTGAAGGACGTCTGATCAGCGAAACGCCGCTGAAGCCCGAGCACACCAGTGAAGGCACCTTTGTCGCCCCGGCGGCCTTCACCATCGATGGTATCGATGCGCTCGAGCGTGAACAGTTCGGCCCGGTGCTGCACGTGGTGCGCTGGAAGTCCAGCGAGCTCGACAAGGTGATCGCCTCGATCAACGCGCGTGGTTATGGCCTGACCTTCGGCGTGCACAGCCGCAACGAATCCTTTGCCGATGAAATAGCGCGGAAAGTGCGCGTTGGCAACGTCTACATCAACCGCAATATCATTGGTGCTGTCGTAGGCGTTCAACCCTTCGGCGGTCAGGGGCTCTCCGGCACCGGTCCCAAGGCCGGCGGCCCCAACTACCTGTTGCGTTTCGCCACCGAGAAGACGGTGACCAACAACACGGCGGCACTCGGCGGCAACGCCTCGCTGCTGGCGCTAGGGGACGAGTAAGTCAGGCCCTGGCCTGCTGGTCCAACGCACTCACCCGACGGTCGGCGCACCGTCGGCAACCGGCGCTCACCCACTACCCCGAGGGGAGCGCCGGATCGCAGGGACGCGCGTGACGACCGCGCCCACACGGGGAGATCATCGCGCTCGACACAGGGCCGGTGACTTGAGAACGCCAACCACCCACGACAAAAACCACAAGGAACGCTCCCATGGTCGAAAACAACGCCACCATTGGCATCACGTTCGCGCTGTATCTGATATTGATGCTGGTCATCGGTATCATTGCTTACAAGCGCACCACCAATCTGTCCGACTATATCCTTGGTGGCCGCTCGCTTGGCCCCTGGACGTCGGCGATATCTGCCGGCGCCTCGGACATGTCGGGCTGGCTGCTGCTGGGTCTGCCCGGTGCGGCCTACGTCAGCGGTCTGTCGGCCTCCTGGATCGCCGTGGGCCTGTTGATCGGCACCTGGCTCAACTGGCTGATTGTCGCCCGGCGCATGCGCGTCTACACCTTCAAGGCCAATGACGCCCTGACCCTGCCGGACTTCTTCGCCAAGCGCTTTCGCGAGAAGGCACCGCTGTTGCGGGTGATCTCGGCGGTCTTCATCCTCTTGTTCTTCCTGTTCTACACCAGCTCCGGCCTGGTTGCCGGCGGCAAGCTGTTCGAGACGGTATTCGGCTTCGACTACACCATCGCGGTGACCGTCGGTACGCTGGCCATCATCTCCTATACCTTCTTTGGCGGCTTCCTGGCGGTCTCCTGGACTGACCTGATCCAGGGTCTGATGATGGCAGCGGCGCTGCTGGTCGTGCCGGTCATCGCCCTGACCGAACTGGGTGGCTTCAGCGGCAGTGGCCAGCAGATCCTGGCCGAGAACCCCGACATGCTGAGCTGGTTCGTCGATGCGTCCACCGGTGAAACCCTGACCGCCATCGGCATCATCAGTTCGCTGGCCTGGGGCCTTGGCTACTTCGGCCAGCCGCACATCCTGGCGCGTTTCGCGGCCATCCGCTCCGAAGCCGACATCCCCGCCGCCCGTCGCATCGCCGTGACCTGGTCGGGCCTGTGCCTGGTCTGCGCCATGGCGGTCGGTCTGCTGGGCCTGGTCTACATGACCCGCGACCTGGGTGACGGCGAGACCATCTTCATGGTCATGGTCAACGCCATCTTCCATCCGCTGGTCGCCGGTGTGCTGCTCGCCGCCATCCTGGCTGCGGTCATGTCCACCGCCGACTCCCAGCTGCTGGTGTCGTCCTCTGCCCTGACCGATGACTTCTACAAGGCGCTGTTCCGCCCCGACGCCAGCCAGTCCGAGCTGGTCTGGGTCGGCCGCTTTGCGGTCATCGGCATCGCCGTCATCGCCTACCTGCTGGCGATGAACCCGGACTCCACGGTACTGGGACTGGTGTCCTACGCCTGGGCCGGTTTCGGCGCCGCCTTCGGTCCTGCACTGATCATGTCGCTGTACTGGCGTCGCATGAACCAGTGGGGCGCGCTGGCCGGTATCGTGGTCGGTGGTATCACCGTGGTGGCCTGGGCCGAGATGTCCGGCGGCCTGTTCGATCTTTACGAGATCGTGCCCGGCGTGATCTTCGCCTACATCGCCATCGTGGTGGTGAGCTTGATGACCGCCGAGCCGAGCAAGGAGATCACCGAGCAGTTCGACACCCTGGAAGACGCCTGATCGTCGGTGATCGTCTGCCACGCAAGAAGGCCGCCCTCGGGCGGCCTTCTTCGTTACGGGACACATCCAGCACGCACCTGGCGCTCGACGCTCACTGACGGTCGAACCGCCCTGCCCACCTTAGCCGTGCACATCAGCCCCGTTCAAAACAGGCCGGCGTAGCGACACAGCAGCAGCACGATAAAGCTGACCAGCGCCAGCGGATACCAGGGCATGGCCCCCGCCAGACGCCACCAGCCGGGCACCGCGGAGAAGTGCAGCGGCATGGACAACCCCCCGCCCAGCGCCCACACGCCCAGAACTACCATGGCCAGCCTCGCCGGCGTCGGGAGATCACGAATCAGCCAGGGTTCCAGCAGCAGCCACACCGCCAACAGAGCGGTCAGAGCGAGCACCAGTGCCGCCCCGCCCCAGGGCAGCGTCGACATGCCGAGCAACCTCTCACGCCTTCGTCTGGCCACCATCCCGCTCTCTCCTCCGGAGTCTTCTCCCACAGTGAAGACGATTTATCGCCGGACGGCGAGCGTTTATGCAGTGCACAAGCGCGCATCGACGTCTACGCCACAATGTGCAAAAAAATTGTACAGCATTTACATTACCTACCCGCCCAAGTCGATTTAGTTCCATAAATTCTGGCTAGTTACTGCTATCTGGCCAATTAAATATTTCTACAAGACATTTAGAAACACCGTTCGTAAACTGCGAAGCGTACAAGGTTACTTCCCTCGGGAAGGATGCCATCGGATCATCAAGGAGGTCCCGCATGAACATGACTCGACTGATGGGCACCGCAGCCCTGCTCGCTACCACCACCTTCGCCGCCCAGTCTGCCCTGGCCTATCAGGCAGGTGACATCTACGTGCGCGGTGGCTTCGAGAAGGCCGATCCCACCTCGGACAACGGCGACATCGCCAACCAAGATCTCGATGTCTCCGAGGAGAACGGCTTCGCCTACGGCGCTGGCTACCTGTTCCACGACAAGTTCGGTGTCGAGCTCAACGGCTCCGAGGCCATGGAGCACGATATCGCGGTCAACGGCGGTAATGTGGGCAGCGTCGACCGTACCCCGGTCAACCTGATGCTCAACTACTACCCGCTGGGCGGCGTGGAAAACGCTCGCGTCCACCCCTACGTTGGCGTGGGCATGAACTACACCCACTTCTCCGACGAGAGCTTCAACGCCGACCTCGATAGCTCCTACGGCGCCGCAGCCCAGGTGGGTCTCGACCTCAGCGTCACAGACAACCTGCTGGTCGGCACCTACGCCCGCTACGCCGATGTCGATTCCGATATCGAGGTCGACGGCCACGATGTTGGCGAGGCCGAGATCGATCCGATGACCATCGGTGCCGGCGTCACCTATCGTTTCTAAGCGCTTGCGCTGTCTTGAAAACAGCGCCTGCGCGCTCTTGAAATAAGCGGTTGAACCGTCAGCTCGATCGCGCCGCATTCCAACCGCAGCATCGAAGGCGTCTGGCTTTGCCAGGCGCCTTTTTTGGTGCGTTGCCGGTTCATTTTTGTCGACCAAAGGAGGTATTGAGGTAGATCAATAACCACGTTCTCGATGCGGCATACACTGCTTGGCAATCGGGCTCGCCCACTTTTGCCAGTACGCAAGGAGAACACCATGCGCCATCCCCTGATCACCACTGCTCTGGTCGCCGCCATCGCCGGCAGCGCCCTCGCCAGCAGCCAGGCCTTTGCCGCCTACGGCAAGGGCGACATCTATACCCGCATCGGTGTGGCCAAGGTCAAGCCTGACTCCGACAACGGCTCTCTGATGGGGGGCACCATGGACACCGACGTCCATGACGACAACGGCTTCGCCTTCACCCTGGGCTATCGCTTCCACGACAAGTTCGGCGTCGAACTGCTGGCCGCCGAGCCCTTCGAACACGACGTCGACCTGAACGTAGGTGGCACCGATATCGGCGCCAGCGTCGAGCACCTGCCGCCGACTCTGACCGTGCAGTACTACCCCTTCGGTGGCACCGAGGCGCGGGTGCAGCCCTACGTCGGCCTGGGGGTCAACTACACCCACTTCTCCGACGAGGATATCGCGCTGGAAGGTGCTGATCTCGATCTGGAAGAGTCCTGGGGCTGGGCCGGCCAGGCGGGCCTCGACCTGGTCATCGACGACCACTGGGCGGCCAACATGGCGGTGTGGTATCTGGATATCGACAGCGACGTCGACCTCAACGGCGATGACATCGGCGAGATCGAGGTGGACCCCTACGTGATCATGGCCGGTATCAGCTACCGCTTCTGATCCAGGGCTCGACCGCTAACACGCAGCGCCCGCTCCTGCCTGGCAGGAGCGGGCGCTGTGCTGTCACCGTCACAAGATGGCTTCTGTGGTCGCTCGCGTGGCAGTTGCCGCTGCAATTCTCGAGGGAGGGGCTGCGGTAACAGGGCAAGCAGAGGCCTAGGCTTAGTACGAAAAGCCGGCGAGCGATGGTTAGACAAGGCAAAAATCGGTAAGAAAGCGCAGTTTACGAGGTGTAAATGAGCATTTTGACGCGATTTTTAACGCCGTATTACCGAGCGCAGGCACTTATCGTACAAGCCTTAGCGGGGATGATGGCGTGACAGCCCCAGTCGCCCAAGAGTGGCATCGTCGAGGTGCTCGACGGCCTCTACCGCCGCCAGCGCCTGGTGGTAGCCCTCGCTGAGGAAGTCTCGACCGGCCAGCAGGTGCTCGAGGTACTCGCGGGCGGGCCGCAGCCCCTCCCCCTGGCGTTCGGCGCCGGCGATATAGACCCAGGCCTCGATCGGCCCCTGTTCGGTAATCACCGGCAGACGATGACGGTCGTACTCGTGCGGGTAACCTTCGAAGGGATCCATCTGCCGGATCTGCTCGGGTTCGAGGAGTTCGAACAGCGCGCCCTCGACCCGATCGCCCGGCGCCGGCACCACATTGGCGTGGGCGATGCCCGGCACCCGGGAGGCCTTGTTGAAGCGCAGCGCGTAGCCTTCCAGGCTGCCGGCCAGCACACGCCGGGTCTCACCGATGCGCGCGGCGACACGCTCAATGTTCATGTTGCTGCCATAGGCAAAGTACCAGGGCATCGCCTTCTCCTCGCTGGGGACTTCTTCCGTTACCGGCGATTCAGTTCTCGGTGATCAGCCGGTCGATATCCTCGATCACCTTCTGCAACAGCATCCGGTCCTGGGCGCGCGCGCCTTCCTGGATCAGGTAGGCGTCCACCGCCGGGGCCACATCGCAACTGGCGGGCAGGGGCGCACGCTGCTCGACCAGGGCATCGAGCCTGGCGATAAACACGAAGCGCAGCCACTGAGGCAGCGACATGGTATCGATGCAGAACGGCTGCCGACTGTTGAAGGCGGCGGCCTCCGGCTTGTCCATACGCCACATGTTGGCGGCCTTCATGGTCGCCTCGAGCTCACGCAGAGCCGCGCCCAGGGCGTCGTGGACGGAAGGTTCGGTGGGCATGATGCCTCCGCTTTGAAAATGGGCTTGGTGCACGCCATTGTCGCGTGCCGGACCAGCGAGGGCCAGCCCGGCAGCAACACGCGCCCCCCAAGAAACCGCTGGAAATGCGGCACCTCGTAGGGCACGACTCGACGTGCAGACTTTCTCGAACGAGGATCTCGCCGGATGGATGAGCGATTCGGCCTACAGGGGCTCGGCGGCGGGCAGTACCTTGCGCAGGAAGTCTCGGGTACGCGGGTCCTGCGGTGCATGGAACAGCTCCGAGGGAGGCCCCTGCTCGACGATGCGCCCGCCCTCCATGAACACCACCCGGTCGGCCACGTCACGGGCAAAGGCCATCTCGTGGGTGACCACCAGCATGGTCTGGCGTTCACGCGCCAACTGCTTCATCAGTGCCAGCACCTCGTCGACCCACTCGGGATCCAGCGATGAGGTGGGTTCGTCGAACAGGATCACCTCGGCCTGGGCGGCCATGGCGCGGCCGATCCCCACCCGCTGCTGCTGGCCCCCGGACAGCGACGCCGGATAGGCGTCCGCCTTGTCCGACATGCCGATGCGCTCGAGGATCTCCCGTGCCCGCTGGTGGGCCTTGGCCCTGGGCCAGCGGTTGACCACGATCAGGCCCTCGGCGATGTTCTCAAGCGCCGTCTTGTTGGCAAACAGCGCGTAGTTCTGGAACACGAAGGCCGTGTGTCGACGGGCAGCCAGGATCTCGGACTTGCTGGCCTGGGTCAGGTCCAGATTCAGCGGACCCAAGGTCAATCGGCCTCCATCGGGCTGCTCGAGAAAGTTGAGACAGCGCAGCAACGTCGACTTGCCGGTCCCGGAGGGGCCGATCACCACGATGATCTCGCCCTGCTGGATCTCCAGGTCGATACCGTCGAGCACGGTGGTATCACCGAAGCGCTTGGTCAGTCGCTCTAGCTTGATCATCGACGATAGGCCTCGTTGAGTCGGGATTCCAGGCGCCGCTGCAGCCAGGCCAGCGCCTCGACGATGGCCCAGTAGATCAGCGCCACGGTGATGAAGGCCTCGAAGTACAGGAAGCTGCCGGCGGCCTCTTTCTGGGTCGCCCCCATCAGCTCGGTGACGCCCAGGGTGAACGCCAGCGAGGTGGCCTTGATCATGTCGATGAAGTAGTTCATCAACGTCGGCACCGCGATGCGAGTGGCCTGGGGCAGCACGATCCGGCGCATCAACTGGCCGTTGGTCATGCCGATGGACAGGGCCGCCTCGGTCTGACTGCGATCCACACCGACGATGGCGGCGCGGATCGACTCCGCCATATAGGCCGAGAAGTGCAGCGTCAGCCCCATGATGGTGGCGGTGATGCCATCGATGGTGGTCAGAAACGACAGCACCTGGGGCAGCCCGTAGTAGAACAGGAACAGCTGCACCAGCAGCGGCGTACCGCGAAAGAACGAGATGAACCACAGCGTCAGGCCGTTGAGAACCGGGATCTTGAGTACCCGGATCACCGCCAGGCCACAGGCCAGCACCAGAGCCAGCGCCATCCCGGCCAGCGCCATCCCCAGGGTCAGGGGAAGGTAGCTGAGCAGGATGGGCACCAGCCCGAGCATGTAGTCGAGGTCGAGAATGCTCATGGAGAGTCGATCACCGCTCAGGGCGTGGTGATATCGGCATCGAACCAGCGCTCGGAGATCTCGCTCAAGGTGCCATCTTCACGCAGGGTGTCAAGCGCCTGGTCGACCTCGTCGCGCAGTTCCTGGTCGTCCTGACGGAACGGCAGCGCATTGCGAATCTCGGAGAACGGCTTGCCGGCCAGCGCCAACGGCAGTGGCTTTTCCTTGATCACCTGGGTGGCGCTGACGCGATCCATGACGAAGGCATCGACACGACCCAGCGCGGTGTCCTGCTCGATGTTGCTCTCATAGGTGCGGATATCGATCTCGTCGGCGTAGGGCAGCTCGCGCAGCAACTGCTCGTAGTTGGAGCCCAGGTTGACGGCCACGGTCTTGCCCGCCAGATCCTCGACACCGGAGACCTCGTCATTGCCTTCCTTGGTCACCACCTGAGCACCGTCATACACGTAGGGCGAGGTGAACAGGTACTTCTGCTCACGCTCCTCGGTGATGGTGATCTGGTTGGCGATGGTGTCGATGCGCCCCGACTCGAGCATGCCGAACAATCCTGAGAAGTTGGCGGTGACGAACTCCACCTCGGTGCCCATCTCTTCGGCCACTGCTTCCATCACGTCGACCTCGAAGCCCTTGAGGGTGTCCTGCTCGACGAAGGTAAAGGGAAAGTAACCACCGGACATGCCGACTTTCAGGGTGTCGGCGTGGGCACCGGCAGCGAGACCGATGGCACCTGCGGCGGCAAGAGAAACAGCCAGATGACGAACCATGGACGGCTCCTTGAAAACGATTGGGGCGGCCAGTGCGGCATGGCCCGGGAGGGTGACAGGTGGAGGCATCCATCGCCACTTCAATCCTGGGCTGCTCGATGGCTCAGCATGATTTGGAATAAACGAACTGCATTATATTCCAAATCGATAGCAGACGCAGTGAAAAATCCCAGGGTGAACCATAGCCTCCTGCTATTGCGATCGCCCTTCCCGGGAACAACCGCCGACAGCCGTCGGCTAACTGTCACCTCACCGACTTATCCCCACCATCATTCATTCACAGAAGCGCTGAATGTCCCTGTGGATAACCCTTTGACAGATGACCCCGAGCCGCTTCTGACGCTCTTTCGCGGCGCTTGATCAAAAATTCACCAGCGGTGCAGCAAAATACAGTGCGAGGGATGCACAAATTTCCGCCGTGGACGGCTGACACTCCTCGAGCGGCGCGATAGAGTGCACGCTGATCTTTCGGAGGGGCCATGCAAGCGATCCATCGTCTTCACGACTTTTTCACCCTGACCGGTGCCGAGGTGCGTCTCTATCATATGGGACGGCGTGTGCACCCCTGCGCGCTCGAGACCCTGGCAGACTTCGAGAGCGGCCAGGTCCCCTGGCCGGAACCCTGGCAGGGTCGTGCCCGCCTGGCGCTGGTGTTTCGCCTGGGTGACATGAGCGACCCGCTGATCTGGTTCCTGGCGCTGCCGGTGGACGAACAGGGCCTTCTGGATGCCGCACAGCGGGATGCCTTCCTCGAGCGCCTGCTGTCCACCCTGGGCCGCAGCGCAGAAGCGCTGGAGCAGTCCGACGGCGGCGAGATCGACAACCTGATGAAGGACAACCCGCTGGCCTTCACCCCTTCCCTGACCTTTCAGGCGATGCTGCACGCCCGAGCCAGCGCCGATCTGGAGCGTCCCGCCAGCGAGCACCTTGAGCCGGTCGAAGCCTTCCTGTCGGGCCAGGGTGGCCACGACTGGCAGGCGCTGGGCCTGCAGGGGCTGGCCGACCATGTGGCGCGTCTCACCCCCGAGACTGAGGCCTCGCTGGTGGCCGCTATCCCGCAGCTGCACAGCGAAGTGCTGACATCGCTATGCTACTGTCTGGAACATGTAGCACTATCAGCAGAGCTTGCGGAGGCGCTGCGTCAGCGCGGCGAACAGGCCGCCAGCCAGGGCGACATCGAGACCTTCTGCGCCTGTGTACGCGCCGTGGGCAACGCGCCCGACAGCCTGGCCGGTGACTGGTTCGACGCCCTGCTGGCCGATAGCGATGCCTGCGGCCCGGACACCCTCGCGGCAATCGCCGCACGGGGCTGGCAACACCTGGAGCACGCCGAGCGCCTGCCGCTGTTTCTGGAGCGGGTCGCCGAATGCGAAGGGGCCGACTTCCTGGCCGTTGCGAGGGACCTGGCGCAGATCCCCCGGCTGCGTCTGCCGGTACTGATGACGCTGCGTCAGGCCCCGAAGGACTCCGCCACCGCTCGCCGACTGGCGGCGGTCAAGGGCACAGGCGGCCATTGATTCGCTTGCCCGTGTGGCGTTCGTTGCCACTGACAGTTCGACAACGGACGTCGCCTGAATAACAAGCAGCATCCCGCGACAAGGAGAAGACATGAAGGACCTGCCCTTTCAGGCTCAGGCCGTCGTCGGTCGCCGCGAGATGGTGATCCTGCCGCAGATGCACCTGCATCTGTGTGCCAAGGTGGACACCGGCGCTCGCACCTCGGCGCTGCACGCCGAGGAGATCGAGTCCTTCGAGGAGGACGAGATCCTGTGGGTCAGCTTCGTCACCCGTGCCGGCGGCCCCGACAGTCCGTCACACCAGTACCGCATGCACCTGCATGATCGGCGCAAGGTCACCAGCTCCAACGGCCAGGCCGAGTGGCGCTACTTCATTCGCACCCAGATGCAGATGGGGGATCTGGAATTTCCCGTCGAGCTATCCCTGACCGACCGGCGCAACATGCGCCACCCCATGCTTCTCGGTCGCCGCGCACTGCGCCGCCTGCTGGTGGCGCCCGGCGCCACCTTTCTGCACGGCGAACCCTGACGGATCCACCGCCCCTGACCTGGAGACTCGCACATGCATATCGCGCTGCTGTCCCGCAACCGCAATCTCTACTCCACTCGTCGCCTGGTGGAAGCCGCCGAACAACGCGGCCATACGGCCCGGGTGGTCGATACGCTGCGCTGCTACATGAGCATCGCTTCTCACCATCCGTCGATTCACTACAAGGGTGAGGAACTCGAGCCCTTCGACGCCGTCATCCCGCGCATCGGCTCCTCGGTCACCTTCTACGGCTGCGCCGTGCTGCGTCAGTTCGAGATGATGAACGTCACCGTGCTCAACGACAGCGTCGGTATCACTCGTTCCCGCGACAAGCTGCGCTCACTGCAACTGCTGTCTCGCAAGGGTATCGGACTGCCGGTGACCGGCTTCGCCCACTCCCCCGATGACATCCCGGACCTGATCACCATGGTCAAGGGCGCCCCGCTGGTGATCAAGCTGCTGGAAGGCACCCAGGGTATCGGCGTGGTGCTGGCCGAGACCAACCAGGCGGCGGAATCGGTGATCCAGGCGTTCATGGGCATGAAGGCCAACATCATGGTTCAGGAGTACATCAAGGAAGCCAAGGGCGCCGACATCCGCTGCTTTGTCATCGGCGACAAGGTGGTGGCAGCGATGAAGCGCCAGGCGGCCGAAGGCGAGTTCCGCTCCAACCTGCACCGCGGCGGCAGCGCCAGCGTCATCCGTATCACCCCGGAAGAACGCTCCACCGCCATCCGCGCGGCCAAGTCCATGGGTCTGCGCGTGGCCGGTGTCGACCTGCTGCGCTCCAACCATGGCCCCGTGGTGATGGAGGTGAACTCCTCGCCCGGCCTGCAGGGCATCGAGAGCGCCACCGGCAAGGACATCGCCGGCCTGGTCATCGAACACCTGGAAAAGAGCGCCACGGCGCGCCCACGGACCCGTACGCCGGCCAAACCCAAGGGCTGAAGATAAAAGCACCCCGTAAAGGATGACGCCGACGGGCGACCGATAGCACGGTCGCCCGTCTTGTCATTGGCGATCAGTTGTCCCTCATAAGCGCGAGGCTGTCCTTCGCCTACGACGATATCTCGCCGCAACCTGGTCAACTTTGTCAGCGCTTTTCGACCAAGGTCGAAGCGATCGACTATCCCACCGCAAGAATCATAAATATTTGCCACATTAGGGGTGGCAAAACTCCTGCTGGAGCCCCACAATTTGCGTCACCGGAGGAGGTGACGCGCATGTTTCTCGATAATCGCCAGGTGGCGATGGACAGCCTGCTGGAGGCCCTGGCCGACAGCGTCGACTATTTCCAGGACAATCTCGAGCGCCTGCGACCCTCGCTGCGCGACGCTCTGGAGCCCCACTTCGAGACGCGCCAGAAGACCATGCGCGAGCTCCAGGAGCTGGCGCGCGAACACCTCGACCTGCTGCCGCGTGATGCCGACGTCGAACGCGACGACTACATGTGGCTGTGGAGTCGTCTCAAGAGCTTTGTCGGCAACGACTCACAGGTGTTGATCAACGAGCTGCTCGAGCAGGAGCGGGTGCTGATGCAATCCCTCTCCACCCTGTTTACCCATCCCTTGCCGGGCCCCATCGAGCCGGTGATCGAAGAGGTATGGAAGGGTTGCCGCGCGCTGATTCGCGAGCTCTACGACCTGCAGAAGTCGACCGCCCAGAAGCGTGGCGCAGGCCGTCGAACCGTCAAACGCTGACGCCGCCGACCACAACGCCAATCCACGAAAACGCCTTGCCAGGCTCTGCCGGCAAGGCGTTTTTATTGGTGAAGCGGATGCCTGGGTGAAGCGACTGCTCTCAGTTCTTGTCGGCGTCAGGCGTGCGCAGCAGCAATGGCGCCACACTGTCGTCGCCTCTGGTCAACACCTCATCGATGATCTCGTGAAGACTCCGAGCCTCGATGCGAGGTGCCGGCGCCGCGATCTTCAAAGGCTCCAGGGGGCCGAGAAAGCGCGGCTCACGCTGCCACAGGTAGAGATCGCCCAGGGTCGCCACCCGGGCCACCCACTCCCGCAGGATCAGCCAGCGAGAACGCTCCCTCTCGGGCGCCGGGCAGCCCTCGACCTCGAGCCCCAGGGCATCAGCGATGAACAACGCCCGCGGCAGGTGCCAGTCCTGAGTGATCAATAGCGCGCGCTCCACCTCGAACACGTCGCGGGCCCTGGCCAGGGTATCGAAGGTGCTGAAACCGGCGTAGTCCAGCGTCATGTCGACCTCGCGCACGCCACGCTCCTTGAGGTCGCGCCACATGGTCACCGGCTCGTTGTAGTAGCGGGTGGCATTGTCACCGGACACCAGCAGGTGGCGCAGACGTCCTTCGTTCATCAGCCGGGCGGCGGCGATCATGCGCCCTTCGAAGTGGGGATTGCGGGTACCGCTGCGGGTCCAGTGGGAGGTGCCGAAGACGATGCCGACCTGGTGGGGGCGGCATTCGACGAGGCGAGGAGCGATGCGATCACGGGTGGTGGCCACCACCCAGGCGTTGGCCGCGACGAAGGCCAGGGCGAGCAGCAGGACCAGGCTACCGAGACACAGCAGCAGGCGACGAAACATCGTGAACAACGGCTCGCGCATGACGATTCCAATTGACAGCGGAGGTCAGGACCCGCTGCGCGGGCCAGAGAGGACCGGGTCAGAACATGCCAAGTTCCAGCTTGGCCTCGTCGCTCATCATCTCACGACTCCAGGGGGGATCGAAGACGATCTCGGTATGCACCTTGGAAATCTGAGGTGCTCCCAGAATCTTGTTGCGCGCATCCGCCGCGATCACATCGCCCATGCCACAGCCGGGGGCGGTCAGGGTCATGCGAATGGTGACGATGCGCTCACCACTGATCAGGCGTTCGATACGACAACCGTAGACCAGCCCCAGATCGACGATATTGACCGGGATCTCAGGGTCGAAACAGGTCCTGAGCTGGTCCCAGACAAACGCCTCGATCGCCGCGTCGTCGGCCTCGGGATCCAGTGTCGGGCGTGGCATCGGCTCGAGGCCCACCGCGTCCAGGTTGGATCCCTCGATCAGGTACAGACGACCCTCGTAGGCAACACTCAGGGTGCTGCCCTTGGCCTGCATCACCGAGACGATGCTGTCCTCGTCAAGCGTCACCGTCTTGCCGAAGGGAATGGAGATGACCTCCACGTCCCGCTGCAACGGCAGTTGCTGGCCCTTGCTCAGTTGAGCAATCTGATCGTGTTCGCTCATGCAATTCCTTAGTCGGGTACGCCGAATGACTCCCTTGCCAACCAGGGCTCGAGGCGGCACGCGCCGCCCCGAGCCGCCCTGCTGCTTCAGCGCAGCATGCTGATCACCCGCTGGAGGCTCTCGACCAGCACGTCGACTTCCTCCGGGGTGTTGTAGGCCGCAAAGGAAGCGCGACAGGTGGCATCGACGCCGAACTGGGCCAGCAGCGGCTGGGCGCAGTGGTGGCCGGTACGAATCGCCACGCCGAGCTGGTCGATCAGCAGACCGATATCCTGGCTATGCACGCCGTCGACCACGAAGGACAAGACGCCTGCCTTGTCTGGCGCGGTGCCCAGCACGCGAAGGCCATCCACCGCCGCCACGCTTTCGGTGGCGTGCTCGAGCAGGCGATGCTCCCAGGCGCTGATGTGCTCAAGGCCGATCGAGTTGACCCATTCGATGGCACGGCCCAGGGCGATCACTTCGGCGATGGCCGGCGTGCCCGCCTCGAACTTGTGGGGAATGGCGGCAAAGGTGGTCGGCGTCTCGAAGGACACCGTGGCGATCATCTCGCCGCCACCCTGCCAGGGCGGCATGGCCTCGAGCAGCGCCTCGCGGCCGTAGAGCACGCCGGCGCCGGTGGGACCATAGACCTTGTGCCCCGAAAATGCGTAGAAGTCGGCACCGATGGCCTGAACATCGATCGGCTCATGGGGTGCTGCCTGGGCGCCATCCACCAGAATCAGCGCATCGTGCTGATGGGCGACCCGGGCCATCTCGGCCACCGGGTTGATGGTACCGAGGGCATTGGAGACGTGATTGACCGCCACCAGCCGGGTGCGCTCGCCGATCAGGTCACGGTAGGCGTCCTGATCCAGCGCGCCACGCTCATCCACCGGGATCACCTTGATGGTGAAGCCGCGCTCGGCCGCCAGCAACTGCCAGGGCACGATATTGGAGTGATGTTCAAGCTGGGAGATCAGCACCTCGTCACCGGGACCGAGGTTGGCGCGCCCCCAGCTCTGGGCCACCAGGTTGATCGCCTCGGTGGTGCCACGGGTGAACACGATCTCGCGGGTGCTCGCGGCGTTGACAAAGGCACGCACGGTCTCACGGGTGCCCTCGAAGGCCGCCGTGGCCTCGTCGGCCAGGGTGTGAAGGCCACGATGGATATTGGCATTCATCTGGCTGTAGTAGTGATCGAACACCTCGATCACCTGACGTGGCGTCTGGCTGGTGGCGGCGTTGTCCAGATAGACCAGGGGCTTGCCGTGAACCTCCCGATCGAGGATCGGGAAGTCCTTGCGCACCCTCGCCACATCGAGCAGCAGATCGCTGAAGTGGGTCATGCTCAGTCCTCGTTGAGGGCCACGGCGGCTTCCACCAGACCGGCCAGGTGGAAGCGCTCGGGCAGCTTGCCGGCCACGGTCAGCTCGACCCGCTCGGACACCGCGTCCAGATTCACCTGGTCCATCACCTCACCGGCGAAGGCCAGGGTCAGCAGTCCACGTGCGGTGGCCTCGTCCAGCCCGCGGGTACGCAGGGCAAACACCGCTTCCTCGTCGAGCTGACCGGTGGTGGCGCCGTGGGAACACTTGACGTCGTCGGCGTAGATCTCGAGCTCGGGCTTGGTGTCGATCTGGGCGCGATCGGAGAGCAACAGGTTGGCGTTGCTCTGGTCGGCCTCGATCTTCTGGCTGTCGCGCTTGACGATCACCTTGCCGTTGAACACGCCGTGGGCGCGGTCATCGAGGATGCCCTTGTAGTTCTCGTGGGAGAAGGTGTGGGGCGCGTTGTGGTTGGCCAGGGTGTGGTTGTCCACGTGCTGGCGATTCTGGCCGTAGAACAGACCATTGAAGGTCACCTCGGCGCCCTGGCCATTGAGGTCGCTGACCAGGTCGTTGCGCACCAGTCCACCACCCAGGGTGATGTTGAAGGAGGTGAACTGAGCGTCGCGGCACTGCTCCACGTGGATACTGGCCACGTGCAGGTCCTGCTCGGGCGACTCCACCAGCTTGTAGTGGGTCAGGTTGGCGCCACGATCGAGCATCACCTCTTCCACCAGGTTGGTGAAGTTGGCGGCGCCCTCTTCACCCACATGGTGTTCGATCACGGTGGCCTGGCTGCGCCCGCCCGCCTCGATCAGGATACGCGGGTGGCTCATCACCGGCGCCTCGTTGGCCCGGGACAGGAACTGCAGCACGATGGGCTTGTCGACCACGGTGCCGGGCGCCAGGCGCACCAGCGCGCCCTCCTCGAAGAAGGCGGTGTTGAGCGCCGAGAAGGCCGAGAATTCGACCCCGGTCAGGCGCCCCAGCGGGCCGCCGACGGCCTCGTGGTTCTCTTCCAGGGCCTGAGACAGCGGCTGCACCTGCACGCCACCCGGCAGCTCGGACAGGTCCGACAGGGCGCTGGAAAAGACGCCGTCGACGAAGGTCAGACGGTGGGCGTCCAGCGGCAGCGTCAGGGCAGCGGCGCTGGTCTGGGAAAACTCGGCAGAGCCTGTGAGCTGGAAGTCGGTGCGACTGATGGCGCGCACGTCGGTGTACTTCCACTCTTCGACGCGGCGATCGGGAAAGCCCATCGCCTCGAAGCGGGCCGCACCGGCCTGGCGCCGTGCGGCGATCCAGGTGGGTTCGCCGCGGCGCGCCTCGCTGCGCTCGTTCAGACGATCGAGAAAGCGTTGCACATCACTCATGCAGCGGGCTCCTCTACGACCCAGTCGTAGCCACGGGATTCGAGTTCATGGGCAAGCTCTGCGCCGCCGCTCTTGACGATCCGGCCGTTCACCAGCACGTGGACGTGGTCAGGCACGATGTAGTCGAGCAGGCGCTGGTAGTGGGTCACCAGCAGGATGCCGCGATCTTCACTGCGCAGCGAGTTGACCCCATCGGCCACCACCTTCATGGCGTCGATGTCGAGGCCGGAGTCGATCTCGTCGAGCATCGCGAGCTTGGGCTGCAGCACCAGCATCTGCAGGATCTCGTTACGCTTCTTCTCGCCGCCGGAGAAGCCTTCATTGACGGCACGCTGCAGGAAGCTGTTGTCCATCTTCATGAAGGACACCTTTTCCTTGATCAGCTTCATGAACTCGGGTGCCGGAATCTCGCCCTCGCCGCGCGCCTCGCGCTGGGCGTTGAGCGCCGCCTTGAGCAGGTAGATGTTCTTGACCCCCGGGATTTCCACCGGGTACTGAAAGCCCAGCAGCAGACCGGCCTGGGCGCGCTCTTCGATCTCCATCTCGAGGACATCCTTGCCCTCGAAGGTGATCGAGCCCGCGGTCACCTCGTAGCCGTCCTTGCCCGCGATGACGGCGGACAGGGTCGACTTGCCGGCGCCATTGGGACCCATGATGGCGTGCACTTCACCAGGCTGGATGGACAGGGTCAGACCCTTGAGGATTTCAGAGCCCTCGACGGTGACGTGGAGATCCTTGACTTCGAGCATGTAGACACCTTTGCGATGCCCGCCGCGCCGGGCGGCGGGAGAAAAACGAATAAGGGTGGTATATAGCGCCGGGGGTCAGCCCACCGCGCCTTCGAGCGTCACGTTGAGCAGCGCCTCTGCCTCGACCGCAAACTCCATCGGCAGCTCCTGGAAGACGTCCTTGCAGAAGCCGTTGACGATCATGTTGACCGCGTCTTCCTCGGAGATACCGCGGCTCTGGCAGTAGAACAGCTGGTCCTCGCCGATCTTGGAGGTGGTCGCCTCGTGCTCCACCGTGGCCGTCGAGTTGCCGATCTCCTGGTACGGGAAGGTGTGGGCACCGCAGGTATCGCCGATCAGCAGCGAATCACACTGGGTAAAGTTGCGCGCGCCCTTGGCCCGCGGGCCGACCTTGACCAGACCACGATAGGACTGGTTGGAACGCCCGGCGGAGATACCCTTGGAGACGATGGTGGACTTGGAGCCCTCGCCCAGGTGGATCATCTTGGTGCCGGTATCGGCCTGCTGGCGACCGTTGGTCACCGCCACCGAGTAGAACTCGCCGATGGAGTCCTTGCCACGCAGGATGCAGGACGGGTACTTCCAGGTGATGGCGGAGCCGGTCTCGACCTGGGTCCAGCTGATGTGGGAACGGTCGCCACGGCAGTCGCCACGCTTGGTGACGAAGTTGTAGATGCCGCCCTTGCCGTCCTCGTCACCCGGATACCAGTTCTGCACCGTGGAGTACTTGATGCTGGCGTCTTCCAGCGCCACCAGCTCCACCACCGCAGCGTGCAGCTGGTTCTCGTCGCGCATCGGTGCGGTGCAGCCTTCCAGGTAGGACACCTGGGCCTTCTTCTCGCACACGATCAGGGTGCGCTCGAACTGGCCGGTGTTGGCGGCGTTGATGCGGAAGTAGGTGGACAGTTCCATCGGGCAGGTCACGCCTTCCGGCACGAACACAAACGAGCCGTCGGTGAACACCGCCGAGTTGAGCGCGGCAAAGTAGTTGTCGCTGGTCGGCACCACGGTACCCAGGTACTGCTTGACCAGCTCCGGGTAGTCGCGGATCGCCTCGGAGATGGAGCAGAAGATCACGCCGGCCTCGGCCAGCTTGTCCTTGAAGGTGGTGGTCACCGACACCGAGTCGAACACCGCGTCCACGGCGACGCCGGCCAGGGCTGCACGCTCATGCAGCGGGATGCCCAGCTTCTCGTAGGTCTCGAGCAGCTTGGGGTCCACCTCGTCGAGGCTCTGGGGCTTGTCTTCCTCGCGCTTGGGCGCACTGAAATACGAGATCGCCTGGTAGTCGATGGGCGGATAGTCCAGATGCGCCCAGGACGGCGCGGTCATCTTCAGCCACTGACGGTAGGCGTCCAGGCGCCAATCGAGCATCCACTGCGGCTCACCCTTCTTCTTGGAGATGAAGGCGATGGTGTCTTCATCCAGCCCCGGCGGGATCGTGTCGCTCTCGATGTCGGTCACGAATCCTTCTTTATATTCGCGACGGACGAGCTGTTCCATTTCCTGACTTGCCATAATGTGTCCCCTCCCGGACGGTTCGGTCGGCGGGCGTTACCCGCCCAGGGTAATGAAGTCGATGTCGATGAGGCGCTGGTCAGGCTTCCGCCGCCAGGCTGATGCTCTGGATCGGCAGGCGAATCGGCAGCTTCAGCGGCGCACTGTCGGCCAGGTGCGCCAAGGTGATGCTGTCGAGCAGTTCGCGGATCGCCAGCGACACTCGCTGCCAGTTGTCGGCCACCCCGCAGGTGGAGGCCAGGTCGCATTCGCCATCGGCGTGGCTGCATTCGGTCACCGCCACCGGCCCTTCGATGGCCGCGATGATGTCGCTGGCGGTGATCTCCGAGGCAGGACGCGCCAGGTAGTAGCCACCCTGGGCGCCGCGCCGGGACACCAGCAGTCCCGCGCGCACCAGCATCTTCAGCGTCTTGCTCACCGTGGGGTGAGGCAACTGCACCGCTTCGGCGAGCTCTCCGGCGGCGTGCGGCTGCTGGGGGTGACGTGCGATCTGTGCCATCACCACCGCCGCATAGTCCGTCAACCGGGAAAGCTTCAGCATGCCCATCTCCTCGGGGAGTTCCCCTCGTCGGTGCAGGGCTCAGCCCCTGCTTCGATTGGGGACCATTTTAGTCCTGTATAACCTCCATGTGAAGAGCGGCACACATCTATCACGTCGATAGCCCTCACGTTCTCGGCACGATCGCCGCCGATAGACACAATAAAACCAATCATTCTCATTTACTTTAACTATGCGTCCGGGTTGACAGCCTCACCCCCAAGCATCAGATCCATCAATTCCCGTCATTGCAGATCGTCATTCATGAACAAACCAAATAGATACTTCATTCTGCTAAGCTTGTGCCATATCAACGGCTAGTGAACGCAACGCCTCGCCTCTTGTCAGGCCGAGCCGATGACGTGTGTCCTGGCCCAGGGTCGTTCACAGGCCCGACTCACCCCGCCGCGAGGCCTCGACAGGAGCTATTGCCTTGGAACTGATTCAGTACGCCCTGGACAACGCCGACCTGCTGTTGTCCCGGACCCTCGAGCACATCTCGCTGGTGGGCGTTGCCGTCGGCATCGCCACCCTCACCGGGGTGCCCATCGGCATCGCCATCACCCGCAACGAGCGCGTCGCCCAGGCGGTGCTCTACGCAGCGTCGATCATCGTCACCGTGCCCTCCATCGCGCTGTTCGGGATCATGATTCCGGTGCTGTCGCTGATCGGTCAGGGCATCGGCTACCTGCCGGCGGTGATCGCGGTGCTGCTGTACTCCCAATTACCGATCATTCGTAACACCTACACCGCCATCAACAACGTCGACCCGGCCCTGCGCGAGGCTGCCCGTGGCATCGGCATGAGCCACCGACAGCGCCTGCGGATGGTCGAGATCCCACTGGCGGTGCCAGTGATCATGGCCGGGGTGCGCACCGCCGTGGTGCTCAATATCGGTGTCATGGCGATCGCCGCCTATATCGGCGCCGGCGGTCTCGGCACCTTTATCAGCCGTGGTATCTCCCAGTCCGACCCGCGCCAGCTGATCGTCGGCGCGGTGGCGGTCAGCCTGCTGGCGATCATCGTCGACTACGGCCTGCTCGCGGTGCAGAAGCGCTTCACGCCCAAGGGCATGGAAGGCGCCGCCAACGCCGCCTGACCATTTGTGTTCCGGCAGTGTCGGGAAAATACCGCTGCGGCGGCTGGCGTCCTGCACGCCACACCGCCCGAGCGCAGCCGGAACGTCGACACGACAACAGGTGAGCCGCCGCCTCGACAGCGGCAGCGTCGACGCCCATCGACGACCCGGAGCTCGCCGACGCCGACTTGCATACAAGGATTTGCTCATGATTCGTCTGGAAAACCTGACCAAGGTCTTCGATACGCCCAAGGGCGCGGTCGTCGCCGCCGACCACATCAACATGGAGGTCCCCAGCGGCGAGATCTGCATCCTGCTCGGCCCCTCCGGCTGCGGCAAGACCACCACCCTCAAGATGATCAACCGGATCGTGAAGCCCTCCTCCGGCAAGGTGTTCATCAATGGCGATGACACCACCGGCATGGACACCCAGGACCTGCGCCGCAACATCGGCTACGTCATCCAGCAGATCGGCCTGTTCCCCAACATGACCATCGAGGAGAACATCGCGGTGGTGCCCAAGCTGCTGGGCTGGGACAAGGCGCGCTACAAGGAGCGTGCCCGCGAGCTGATGCACATGATCGCGCTGGAACCCGACGCCTTTCTCAAGCGCTATCCGTCCGAGCTGTCCGGTGGTCAACAGCAGCGCATCGGTGTGGCCCGGGCACTGGCCGCCGATCCCCCCGTGATGCTGATGGACGAGCCCTTCGGCGCCATCGACCCGATCAACCGGGCGGTGATCCAGGATGAATTCCTGAAGATGCAGCAGGACCTGAAGAAGACCATCATGTTCGTCAGCCACGATATCGACGAGGCGATCAAGATGGGGGATCGGGTCGCGGTGTTCCGTGAGGGCAAGCTGGTGCAGTATTCGTCCCCCGACGACCTGCTGGCGGCGCCGAAGAATGCCTTCGTCGAATCCTTCCTGGGCGAGGACCGCGCGCTCAAGCGGCTGAATCTGGTCAAGGTCGCCGAAGTGGTCAGCGATGAGATCGGTACCGTCAAGCCGGAGGACACCCTGACCACGGCGCTCGCACGCATCGACGACTTCGGCTACCAGAATTCGATCCTGATGATCAACGACAAGCGACAGCCGGTGGGCCTGATCAGCCGCTCCCTGGCCCGCACCACCAAGGGCTACTGCCGCGACCACTTCCAGAACGTGCCGGCCACGGTGAGTCTCGACGACGACCTGCGCAAGGTGGCCTCGCTGATGTTCGCCCAGGACATCACCTGGCTGCCCTGCGTCGACGAGGAGGGCCGCGTCTGCGGGCAGATCACCCAGCGCGCCATGACCCACCACCTGGGCGCCCGCTTCCGTACCAAGCAGCGCGAGACGTCCGCCGTGGCCGCCGAGCCCAAGGAGTGAGCCGATGCTGATTCGAAGCCTGAAAAGCGCCGGACTCGTCCTTGCCCTGATTGCCATCTTCCTGCTTGGGGTATGGGCCCAGGCCAGCGGCGCCATCGATGACTTCCTGTGGTACCTGCCCGACGTCCAGTATCTGGTGGTCCAGCACCTGTGGCTGACCTTCCTGTCGGGCAGCCTGGCGATCCTGGTCGCGATCCCGCTGGGGGTGTGGCTGTCGCGCCCGAGCATGGCCAAGGCCGCGGAATCGATGATGCAGGTGCTCAACGTCGGCACCACCATCCCCACCCTGGCGGTGCTGGCGCTGTCCATGAGCTTTCTCGGCATCGGCACCGTGCCGGCGGTGTTTGGCCTGTTCGTGGCTACCCTGCTGCCCATCGCGCGCAACACCTACGCCGGACTCAAGGGCGTCTCGCCGGCGCTCAAGGAGGCCGCTGCCGGGATCGGCATGTCACCGACCCAGCGCCTGCTCAAGGTGGAACTGCCCAATGCCCTCTACGTCATCTTCGCCGGTATCCGTACCGCCCTGACCATCAACGTCGGCACGGTGCCCCTGGCCTTTTTGATCGGCGCAGGCGGACTGGGTGAGCTGATCTTCACCGGCATCGATCTCTACGATCCGATCATGATGCTGTCCGGGGCCATCCCCACCGCCCTGCTGGCGATCCTGGTGGACGCCCTGGTGGCCGGCGTGGCCTTCATCGTGGTGCCGCGCGGCGTCAATCCGGCCCGGGTCTGAACACCTGGGCTTTCCAACAACGACACCCTGCAAGGAGATATTCGCATGAAGACCCTGATGACCACCCTGACCGGCCTGGCCCTGTTTACCGCTACGGCTACCGCCACGACGACCGCCAGTGCCGACGAGATCGTGATCGGTGGCAAGAACTTCACCGAGCAGCAACTACTGGCCAGCATGACCACCCAGTATCTGGACGGGCTCGGCTACGACGTCGACACCCGCGCCGGCATGGGCTCGGCGGTGCTGCGCCAGGCTCAGGAAAACGGCCAGATCGACCTCTACTGGGAGTACACCGGCACCTCGCTGATCAACTACAACGACGTCACCGAATCGCTGTCCGCCGACGAGACCTACCAGCGCGTCAAGGAACTGGACGGCGAGAAGGGCCTGGTGTGGCTCGAGCCTTCCGCCGCCAACAACACCTACGCCCTGGCCATGCGCGCCGAGAGCGTGGAGGAAACGGGCATCAGTACGCTGTCCGACCTGGCGTCCGCGGTGAATGACGGTGAAGAGCTTGCCTTTGCCATGAACGCCGAGTTCTATGCCCGCGAAGACGGCTGGCGTCCGCTGCAGCGCGCCTACGACTTCCGCGTCGAGCGTGGCGCCGTCAAGCGCATGGACTCCGGCCTGGTCTATCAGGCGCTGCGCGACGGCCAGGTCGATATTGGCCTGGTGTTTGCCACCGACGGTCGTGTGCCGGCCTTCGACTTCCAGATCCTCGAAGACGACCAGGGCTTCTTCCCGGCCTACGCCCTGACCCCGGTGGTCCGCCAGGACACCCTGGACGCCAACCCGGAGCTCGCAGAGCAGATGAACGCGCTGTCGGCGCTGCTCGATGACGACACCATGGCGAGCCTCAACGCCCGGGTGGACGTCGAGCGCGAGACCATCGAGGACGTCGCCGAGTCCTTCCTCGAGGACAACGAACTGCTGTGACCCTTCAAGGCCCCCGCTCGGGGGCCTTTTTCTTAGCTCGCCAGCGTGCGGCGAGCGGAACCTGCAGCAGCAGCGACCGGTCGCCCCCCCTCCTGCATTGCTGCTCTCCCTGTTCGACAAAGGACCTCCCCATGAGCACTTCCCGGGACGTCATCCACTGGATCCTCACGTCTCCCCTCGACCGCCTCGATGACGCTCAGTGTCGCCACGCCAAGCGCTGCCTGGTCGACCTGATCGGCGTCGCCGCCGGCGCCACCGACACTGCCCTGGCCGAGCACGCACGGAGCTACGTCAGGGTGCAGCACGCGGGGGATCGCCCCTTGCTGTTCGCGTCGTCAACGGCGTCGGCTACCGGCGTCGCCCTGCACGGCGCCTGGCTGATCGATGCACTCGACGCCCACGACGGCCAGGTGCTGACCAAGGGCCACGCCGGCGTTGCCATCCTGCCGGGACTGCTGGCGCTGCCCGAGATCGAGCAGGTCAGCGGCAGGGATTTTCTCGGCCTGCTGGCGATGGGCTACGAGATCGCCACCCGGGCCGGCATCGCGCTGCACGCCTCGAGCCCCGACTACCACACCTCGGGGGCCTGGAATGCCCTCGGTGTGGCAGCGGTGACCGCGCGCCTCAAGGGCCTCGACCCGGCCCAGCTGGAACACGCCCTCGGCATCGCCGAATTCTATGGTCCACGCAGCCAGATGATGCGCTGCATCGATCACCCCACCATGCTCAAGGATGGCAGCGGCTGGGGTGCCCAGGCCGGCGTCGCGGCCACGCTGCTGGCCGAGGACGGCTTCACCGGCGCCCCGGCGGTGACCCTGTGCGACGAGCAGCAAGCCGCGGTATGGGGTGATCTGGGACGGCGTGACTACCTGTCGGAACAGTACTTCAAGGCCTATCCGGTATGCCGCTGGGCCCAGCCGGCGGTGGAGGCGGTACTCGCCATACCCGCCGCCGAACGCCAGGTGGACAATATCGAACGCATCGAGATCACCACCTTCCACGAGGCCAGACGCCTTCATACCATCGCCCCGACCACGACCGAACAGGCCCAGTACAGCCTGCCCTGGTCGGTCGCCTGCGCCCTCGATCGAGGCACCATCGACGTCGCCGCCATCAGCCGGGATCTCGGCGACGACGATCTCGTGGCGCTGTCACGGCGGGTGACGATCACCGAATGCGATGACTGCAACGCACGCTTCCCGGCCGAGCGCTGGGCCAGCGCTACGCTGCACCTGCGCGATGGTCGCCGTATTCAAAGCCCTGCCATGGAAGCCCGTGGCAATCCTCACAATCCGCTGAGCGATGACGAGATCGCAGCCAAGTTTCAGGCCCTGGCGAGCCCGGTGCTGGGCGCACGCGCCAATGAGATCGAGGAGGTCGTCGGCACCCTGGAAACACGCCCCATCGGCGATCTGCGGAGGTTGCTGGGACAACCTTGAACGCGCGAGCTTGAACGCGCGAGCCCAGGGCGTCGAACAAGACGGGAGGTGGCTAGGGTGACAAAGGTGCCATGGGTGACAAAGGTGGCAAAGGTGACAAGCGCCGTGAAAGCGCCAAGGATAGGCAGATGAGACCGCTACCCGAGGATTCGACATGCCTTTCGCCCCCTCCGACGTCATCTTGATCACCGGCGGCTCCCGCGGCATCGGCCGCGCCACCGCCCTGGCCTGCGCCCGTGCCGGTGCGCGAGTCGCCTTCAGCTACCGCAGCGATGACGCTGCCGCCCGGGACACCCTGGCAGCCTGTCAGGCGCTGACCGGCGAAGACGGCGCCATTGCCCTTCAGGCCGACGTGGTCGAGGAGGCCCAGGTGATGGCGCTGTTTGCCAGCACGCGACAACGTCTGGGCCCGATCACCGGGGTGGTCAACAACGCCGGCATCGTGGCGCCCTCCATGGCACTGACGGATATGTCAGTGGAGCGCCTGCGTCAGGTGGTCGACACCAATGTGCTCGGCGCCCTGCTGGTCGCCCGGGAAGCCGCGCGCGCCCTGATCGACCATGGCGCCCTGGTCAACGTCAGCTCCATGGCCTCTCGCCTGGGCTCACCCAACGAGTACGTCGACTACGCCGCCAGCAAGGGCGCACTGGATACGCTGACCATCGGCTTGAGCAAGGAACTGGGCCCCCGTGGCATTCGCGTCAATGCCGTACGTCCAGGGCTGATCGAGACCGATATCCATGCCCGGGCAGGTCGACCGGAGCGGCTGGCTGAACTCGGGCCCGGCTGTCCGCTGGGGCGTGCCGGTCGTCCGGAAGAGGTCGCCGAGGCCATCGTCTGGCTGCTGTCCGACGCGGCCTCCTATGTCACGGGGTCCTTTATCGACCCCGCCGGAGGTCGTTAGGGCTCGTCTGACAAGCGCCTGGTTTCGTCGGCTCGTGACCCAGGTCGCCTCGCCGTCTGTCTTTTTGACGTATAGAAGATGTTGCTGTCAGGCATTTTTTCGGCCCCAGGCGATCCGGGGCCCGCAACGGAGCCCTTTCTATGGACACTCGCTTCTATCTCCTTATCGCCGCGGTCCTCGTCGGGCTGGCCGTCATCCACTGGATCGGCTTTCGCATGCTCAAGCGCAAGCTGCAGCCTCCCCAGGAAAGCGATGCCATCCGCGACGCAACGCCCGGGCGCAGCAGAGACAACAGCGACAGCAGTGAGGAACGTTGATCCGCCGGGCAAATTGCGGCACCTTGTGGCGCCCTGCCCCCACCCTCAGGAATTCCAGCAATGCAGCATCAGGACCAGCTACAGGTCGCCTGCGCCCAGATCAACGCGCGCCTTGGTGACGTCGAGGCCAATCTCGCCCATCACCTCGACGTGATTCATGACGCCCGCCGTCGTGGCGTGGAATTGCTGGTCTTTCCCGAGCTCTCGCTGACCGGTTACGGCCTGGGCCCGCGGGTGCTGGAGGAGGCCATGCCATCGGAAGACCCGCGGCTGATCCAGCTGGCCAAGGCGGCCGCCGGCATGCAGGTCATCGTCGGCTTCGTCGAGGAAGCGAGCCCCGGCGAGATCTACAACGCCCTAGCGATCCTCCAGGACGGTCGCATCGCGGCGGTGCATCGCAAGCTCAACCTGCCCACCTACGGCGGACTCGAGGAAGGCAAGTGGTTCAGCCATGGCGCCAGGCTGACCGAGGTGGCGGTGCGCCCCGGCTGGAGCACCACCTCGATGATCTGCGCCGACCTGTGGAATCCGGCGCTGGTGCATGCCGCCCTGCTGGCACGGCCGACGGTACTGTGTGCACCGATCAATTCGGCCTCCGGCATCGTCTCCGAGGACTTTTCCAACGAGGAAAACTGGGCGCTCAACGTGCGGTTTTACGCCATGACCTATGGCACGCCGGTGTTGATGGCCAACCGCTATGGACCCGAAGGCGACAGCCACTTCTGGGGCGGATCGCGCATCCTCGGGCCACGCGGCGAGAGCCTGGCCGAGGCCGAGGATCGCGAGACCCTGATCTGCGCCGAACTGTCGCGTACCGCCATCGCCAGGGCACGCTTCGAACTGCCGACCCTGCGTGACGCCGACAGCCCCCTGATTCGCGAACTGATGAGCGGCTATCGCTGATACAGCGCCGGTTCGCGTAGCGCTTTCGACACCGGTATCGACAGCGCTTTCGACAACGGTATCGAGACGCCAGGCGTCGAGAATTCTCAAGGTGAAAATGCTAGGATAACGCTTCCATCTTGCAGACAATTTTCGGCGCCACCTATGACAACATCGTCTCGATCCTGCGGCCTTTCCTCTCCTTCTTGCCTGCTCGTCATGGGCGTATCCGGTTCGGGAAAATCGTATATCGGCAAACTGCTGGCCGAACGAACCGGCGCGTTGTTTATCGACGGTGATGACCATCACAGCCCCGAAAACATCGCCAAGATGTCCCGCGGAGAACCGCTCACCGACGAGGATCGTCAGGGCTGGCTTGCCACCCTGGCAGGGCTCTACCGGGAGCATCAGCAGCAGGGGCAATCGCTTGTCATCGGCTGCTCGGCGCTCAAGCGCCAGTACCGGGACCTGCTGCGTGAAGGAGCACCCGCGCTGGAGATTCTTTATCTGCATGGCAGCCACGAGGTCCTGCTGGAGCGGCTGAACAGCCGTGGACAGCACTTCTTCGCCGGCGAGCACATGCTCAGGAGTCAGCTCGCCACCCTGGAGATGCCAGGCGATGACGAGGCCATCCGTTGCGATATCCAGATGACCCCCGATGCCATCATCGATGACTTCCTGGCACAGCTTGCGAGCCGTCGATAGTCCCGCATGCCAGCGCTGAACGACCTGTCGCAGTGAGACCCGACCCGACCTCGGTATCGCCCTTTCCTGACAGGCTGCTGTCAGCTTTTTTATCGGTGATAGCGCGAAGGCAAAGTTTCTCGCCCATGCAGCAGTAATGAAGCCCGTAGAATTGTCACCAAGTCGTCATGTTGCAACTCTGGTCGACCACCAGTACCGACGGCGAACAGCGTTGACCGCATCCCGGCAAATCGCGGCAACAACCGGCCGTCGACAACGGAACGTCGACATCAGCGCGTCGCTGGTCAGTACGTAACTCGTCAGCACGTTATCGGACGGCACGTTACTGATTAGTCAGTACAGTTGGCCAGCGCGTCGATATCAGCAGACAGGAGGCTCCCATGACAGATCCAATGGTAGGCAAGACGTTTGAATTCAACTGTGACGGCACCACCTGGGGCGTCGTCTTCGAGAATGCCACCCGCATGCGTCATCGCCTGGGCGGCAATTCACCGTCCCAGAAAGCTCAGGACATCAGCTCCGCCTACCTGGCGACCCCGGTCGATGAGCACCGGATCTTCGTCTACGGACTCGAGGAGCAACAGCTGGCGCTGCGCTACGTGCTGGATTTCAACGACATGACCTTTGTCGGTCATGGTGCCTTTGACGGTCTGTCCTCCACCGCCAGTGGCGAGTTCCGCCCGTCCTGAATCCTGGCGGCCGCGCCTTGATATGGCCACGCCGTACCTGGTAATCGCCTGGCACCTGAAAACAGTCTAGATAGGCATCAAGCACCAGCGGACATCAAGGACCGTCGAGAAACTGCATCGGTCGCCGGTCCTTGATGCCTGTGATGGCCCATTTGGGCCACCCCTCAGGCTTCGGCCTCGACTCCCCACCGCTGGCGTGCAGAGATCATCGCTGATGACATGACGCCGATGATCAAGACACTGGTGATCAGGCCTTGGTGACTAGGCTGGGGTGACTAGGCCTGAGTAATTCAGCCCTGGTGACATGGCCCAGACAATCAGCCCGCGCGGTGGCGTTCGGCCAAGGCAACCAGCCCGGCCAGGGTAGCCTTGTCGCTGTCGACTTCCTCGACGCGAATACCCTGGCGCTCCAGCGCCTGGCGGTAGAGCGGATTGAGACTGGACGAGCCGACCAGTACCACCGCGCCCTGGTGGTCCAGCAAATGCTCGCGCTGGGCCAGCACCTCGGCACCAATCAGCACCCCGGACAGAAAACTGCCCACCTGGTGGGCGCCAAGTCCTGCGTACAGGTGGCGGCTTCGGCCTTCGAACAGGGCGTGCATCAAGCCCGCCGGATGGTCCGCCGCCGCCAGCCCCTGGGCAAAGCCATCGGCGTCGTGGGCGTCGCTGCCCCTGGCCGGCTCTCCCGGCAGGGTATGAAACCGCACCGCATGATAGAGCTCGCCGGTCATCACCGTGGAGAAGTCGATCAGCCGCTCTCCTTCCAGACGGGCCCACTTGCTGTGGGTGCCCGGCAGACAGCAGACCCCGGCGGACAAGCCCAGCAGCGCCAGTGCACCGAAGGCCTGGATCTCCTCGCCGCGCATCACGTCGACGTGATCCTCGCGCACCACCTTGAGGCCAGGCACGATCCAGGCGTTGTCCAGCCCCGGCGCCGCTACGACATTGTCGGCCAGGTCGGTGGCCGAACGCGGCACCTCGAGCTGCGGTGCTTCGCTCCAGCCCCGCGCCGAGCCGACCATGCCCGACAGGTAGACCGGCACTTCACCGCCCTTTCGCCAGGCCCCGACCTGGGCCTCGCAGTAATGCGGGAATTCGTCCGTGCTCAACGACTTGAGCCCGGCATCCGAGCGCACGCTATCGAGACACTCGCCGCTGTCGCGGTCCACCAGAAAGGCCCGAAAGTTGCTGGTTCCCCAGTCAATGG
This sequence comes from Halomonas sp. OfavH-34-E, assembly GCF_024124525.1. Taxonomy (NCBI): domain Bacteria; kingdom Pseudomonadati; phylum Pseudomonadota; class Gammaproteobacteria; order Oceanospirillales; family Halomonadaceae; genus Halomonas; species Halomonas sp. OfavH-34-E. The sequence goes on from NZ_JAMXRY010000026.1 coordinate 76,236, forward strand.
CGATCAGCCGCCGGCTCATGCGCCACCCCCTTGCTGGCCTGCCTGGTCAGCCGCCAGACGCTGCCATTCGGCCACCAGCTCGCGCGCGATCTCCCCCACCTCGACGGCGCTGCGTCCGGGCTTGTAGAGGTTGCTGCCGAAACCGAAGCCGGCGATGCCGACGGCATGCCACTCGGCCATGTTGGAGCGATCGATACCGCCCACCGCCAGCACCGGCAGGCCCTTGGGCAGGATCGCACTGATGTCCATGAAGTAGCCGGTACCCAGGCGTGCCGCCGGGAACAGCTTGAGTGCCGTCGCCCCTGCCCGCGCCGCGGCCAAGGCTTCGGTCGGGGTCATGCAGCCGATCATCGGCGCAAGCCCACGCTCGGCGCCCAGCGCCACCAGCTCGGCCTCCGTGTTGGGGGTGATCATCAACGGCGCCCCGAGCTCGGCAAGCCGAGCGGTATCGTCTTCGTCGAGCACCGTGCCGGCACCGATCAAGACGTCGTCGGGACAACAGGCCACGGCGCGCTCGATGCTGACCCAGGGCTCAGGCGAGTTGAGCGGAATCTCGATCAGCCGGAAACCGGCCTCGACCAGGGCGTGACAGACCGGCTCGATCTCGTCCGGCGTGATACCACGCAGGATCGCCACCAGCGGCGTCTCGGCCATGGCAGCGTCCAGCACGCGACGTTGAGCGTCGTTCATCGCAAAGTCCTCGAAGTCGAAAAGAAGGAAAACTCAGCCCCATGATAAAGCGAAGGGCGGCTGTTGCCGCCCTTCGCCGTCAGGGTTCAGACCTAGTTGACTAGCCACATGGCCATCTCGGGCCACACCAGCAGCGCCGCGAGTACGCATAGCTGCAGGGCGATAAAGGGCAGCACCGAGACGAAGATGTCCTTGAGGCTGATCTCCGGTGGCGCCACGCCCTTCAGGTAGAAGGCCGCGGGACCGAACGGCGGCGACAGGAAGGACACCTGCATGTTCACCGCGAACAGGATGCCGAACCAGATCGGGCTGTAGCCCAGCTGCACGATGATCGGCACGAAGATCGGCAGGGTCAGCATGGCCACCCCGATCCAGTCGAGGAACATGCCGAGCACGATCAGGATCGCCATCATTACCAGGATGATCACGATGGGCGAGACGTCCAGATCCATGATCATGCCGGAGATGAAGCGGTTGCCGCCCATCAGGTTGTAGACCCCGACCAGGGCGGCGGCGCCGATGCCGATCCAGATGATCATGC
>NZ_JAMXRY010000027.1:0-69546 GCF_024124525.1 Halomonas sp. OfavH-34-E
GGCAGAGGCGATCAGCGCCTGGATGTCACCGGCCTGGCCGCGATCGCGCTGGGTGCGCATCAGCGCCTCGGCGGCGGAGGGGTGGCCGGCGGCCTCGGCCCGTTCGAGCCACTCGGTGGCCTGGGCGAGGTCACGGCTCACCCCGGTACCGTCGCGGTAAGCGCGGCCGAGGACGACCATGGCGTAGGCGTCGCCCTGCTCGGCGGCGTTCTCCAGCAGGCGCCGTCCGTGATCCACCCGAGAATTTCCTCGCTGGGTCGAAGCACCATCGGCCACGGCCATGGCGTCGCCGCCCGGTTCCTGGGTGGGATTCGGGCCAGTCGGAAGCTGTGAGGTGCTGTCCGACGTACTGGTCGACGTTGTGTTCGAAGTCGTGTTCGACGTCGTGTTCGAAGCTGTGTTCGAAGTTCCGGCCAGCGCTTGTGTCGACTGGCCTGTCGTCTCGGGACTCAGTTCGCCGGTCAGCTCGCCGGTCAGATAGGCCTCGCCCAGGCGGGTGGCGGCGCTGGTATCGCCGGCTTCCACCGCCTGGGTCAGCAGGCGCTCCGCCTCACGGGGCTGATAGGGCAGGGGGCCGTCCTCGGCCAGATAGGCCTCGCCGAGGGTGCGCAGGGCGCCGCTCTGCCCTTGGTCGATGGCCTCGCGCAACAGCCGTTCGCCCCGGGCCGGATCGGTGGCCACGCCACGGCCGCTGAGGTAGAGCGCGCCCAGCTGTTCGGTGGCAAACGGATGGCCCAGCTCATGTCCGCGCTCGAGATAGCGGGCGGCGATCACCGGCTGGGTCGGCACCACCTCATCGGCCAGGTAGGCCTGGCCGAGCATCGCCAGTGCCAGCGGGTCGTCGTGTCGGGCGGCCTGCTCGAGCAGGCGGATGCCGCGCTGGGGTTCCGCCGGCAGGGCATCGCCTTCCAGCAAGGCGCGACCCAGGGTCACGCGGGCGTCGACCGAGTCCTCGTCGATGGCCTTTTCGAGCCAATTGCGTGCCTCGATTGGCCGTGCCCTGAGGCCGTCGCCCTCCAGCAGAATCCGGCCCAGGCGCTCCATGGCGTCGACGTCACCGTTCTCGGCCGCCTGGGTCAGCAGGGTCACGCCCTGCTCGGCGCGGCCGCTGTCGAGCATCTCGCGGCCCGCCTTGGCCACCGCGTCGGGGTCACCGGCCTGGGCGGCCTGGGTCAGCCAGTGCAGGCGGCGATCGTCGTCGCATGCCAGCAGGCCGTCGGCCGAGTACAGCTCAGCCAGTTCGGTCATCGCCTTGATATCGCCGCCGCCGGCGCGCTCGCGCAGGCCTTCGGCGTAACGCTCGGCGTACTCGCGCGAGCGTGCCTTGTCGGTGTCGAGCCAACCGCCTTCGGCGTAGGCGTTGGCCAGTGCCAGGATGGCATCCGGGTTACCGTTGTTCGCTGCCTGACGATACAGCGCCAGGGCGCGCTGGGGGTCCGCCGCGACGCCGTCGGCGCCGCGGGCCAGCAATGAGGCCATCACCACGCCTTCGTCACGGCCGATTTCCTCTTCCATGGCCTGCTCGAGCAGATAGTAGGCCAGTACCGGACGATAGGGCGCACCCTGCTGTTCCAGGCTCAGCTTGGCCAGGTTGAGCGATGCGTGGCCAAGGATATAGGACGGCGTGCGCACGGCGTCCTCGTAGTAGGCAGCGGCCTTGGCGGGATCCGCCTGGATGCCCTTGCCCTGATCCCAGATCTTGCCGAGTTCGTAGTAGGCCTTGGGGATGTCCTGGGCGGCCAGCCCCTTGAGCTTGAGGATCGCCTCTCGGGTCTGGCCGGCAGCGACGAGCTGCTGCGCCTCTTCCAGGGTGTTGTCATGCATCCATTCGGGGTTGCGTGGCTGCTCCTTGTTGAAGAAGTCCTGATACTCGGCAGGCAGCGGGTCGACGCCGGTACTCTGGAACTCGGTACCGGGGGCGGCGCAGCCGCCGAGCCACAGCGCCACGGCGACCGAGGCGGTGAGCGGAAAGGCCCGGGACCAGCGTTGGCCCTGGGCGGTGTGGGGGCGAAAACGGGGGAGCATCATAAGCAGGCCTCCTGGTTGATCGTGTGCTGTCACTGAGACGCGCTGTCGTCGTCGAGACCCTCGAAGGCGGTGGTCTCGCGCTCCTGTTCATCGACGACGAGGTGCTGCTGCGCCTCGGGTGACATGAAGTACAACGTCTGGTAACCGCCGGCGCTGCGGTTGTAGACCGGACGCACCTGGGCCAGGAACCGTTCGATGCGCGGGTCATCGAAGCGGCTCTGATAGATCTCCATCCAGGCGAAGTACTGGTTGTCCTTGAGAAAGCCGGTGTACTGCTCGTGGGGGGCCAGGTCTCCAAGCGCCTCGGGATCGTTGAAGATGGTCATGGCGAAGTCCACGGCGTCGTGGATGTCATGGCCGTTGATCTCGAGTTCGAAGATGTCATAGCCCTGGCGTGCGATGACCTGCATGTTGGTGATCAGGTAGAGCAGCGCATAGTTCTGGTAGTGGGTGGCGCGACGACCACGCTCGATCTCCAGCGGAAAGGCGCCGCGCTCGGTCATGTCGGAGAGCGCCGAATGGATGGCGCTGACGCCGAAGCGAAACAGCTCATCGTCCTCGGTAATCACGCCGATCATGCTGGCGTAGAGGGCGCGGCGGTAGAAGTGGTTGTTGCAGCAGCTGTTGCCGGGCTGCCCCTGAATGGCGGCGTGCTTGTGGGCGAGCCGGTTGAGCCACTGCTCGACACGTTGCTTGGCCTGGTCGCTGCCCTCGACGCGGGGACGCACCACCGAGTAGGCCATGCCCGCGGCGAAGATCATCGATTCGGTGGCGAACCAGGCCTGAGGCTCCTTGGGATCGTAGTGGAAGTCGGTCAGGGCATCGTGCTGGGCCCATTGATCGAGAAAGGTCACCAGGCAGTCGGCGTAGTAGGTGTCGCCGGTGGCCACGAAGGAGCCGGCGAGCATCGACACACTGTCCTCGAAGTCGAACAGGGGTTCGGATGCCAGTTCCCACTCCTTGGGGCTGGGATAATAGCCGGGGATCCGCAGGCGCGTGGTAATCGGCTCCTGGGCCAGCAGTTGCTGGCAGCTGGGTCCGTTGGTCAGTTGATCGAGCTCCTGCAACAGGATCGAGTTGTCGGTGTCGGCCAGTGTTTCCATGCGGGCCTCTACATCGAAGTAGGAGGCGTCAGGTCTGGTCACTCGGTAGTCGCTGAGGTCCAGCTCGGCCCGTTCTTCCAGGGTCATGGCGTGCGCGGACGATACCAGGGCGGCACCCATCGTCAGGCCGAGCGTCAGGCCCGTTGCCAGCTTTCCCGACAACCTGGCCGTCGGCCATCCCATCACTCTGTGTGCCAGACGCTTGAGCGGATTTGCCGAGCGTTGGTCGAAGTGGTGGCACCGGCCGGATTCGAATGCCGGCATCGATGGGCCCAGGCCTCGGGTGGGGAGGGGACCGGGGGATGAGCCATGGGATGGGTGCATCAAGCGTCTCCTTGGCGGCGCCCCTGGGGGCGCCGCGATCATGAACGGGGGGCGTAGAAACGGAAGTCGGCAAAGTCGGCGTGCTGGTCACTGGGGGTGCGCCAGTCCTCACCGTGGCCACCGAAGAAGGTCGAGAACATCAGGCCATCGATGTGCACGTCGTCGTCGGTACGGTAGGTGAGATTGGTCTGCTCGAGCACCGGCCGACCATCGACCCACACCCGGGCAATGCCGTTGGCCTTGCCGGGGTCGTTGAGGATGATCTCCTGCTCCAGGGTGACCCACTGACCGGTGGGAAAGGTGAAGCGGCCTCGGGCCACCGAGTCGCCGTAGTCGCCCTCGCCGCCGACCACGTATTCGTAAAGTTCACCCTGGCCGTCTTCGCGCCACATGTAGCGCATGGAGAAGCCGTTCTCGCCGGTGACGTCGTCACCGCCGCTGGGCGCTTCGCCGCCGTAGAGCCCCGGCAGCTTGCCGCCCTTGACGAAGTTGAACCCGCTCTCGAAGCGAACCCGGTAGCTCAGGCAGGCGTGATCGCGCCCTTCGAGCGCGGAAGGCTCGGTGTAGAAGCCGGCGCCTCCGGTGTCGGTGTCGCCAGGCGAGGAGGTGTCCTCGGGATAGAGGACCCTGAGCGCCGGTGTCGCCGAATGACCCGACAACAGCTCGACGTTCTCCTCGGTGCCCCAGGTACGGGTGGTGTCGAAGCCTTCGCGGATGGCGTCGTGGGCGCTTTTCTCACCCAGCGCAGGGGCGGGTGAGGCGACCAGCGGATGGCGCGCCGAGCAGGCGGCGACCTGGGGGACGCCGGGGCCCTGCTGATCGGCTTCGCTGTCATTGGCGCCGTTGTCCGCCAGGGCGGGTTGGGTAGCGCAGATGGCCAGTAGGGTGGCGGACAGGCGCGTCGTCAGTGTCGACATGGCGTTCGTACTCCTGTTGGCTCACGACCACCGCGGTGGTCGTGGCAAGTGGAACGGATACGTGTAAAGAAAGAGCGTGGCTCAGCCGGCGGTGTCGGCGGCGTCGTTGTCACCAATGCCCGAGAACAGCTGGCTGGCCTGCTGGACCACCCGGCGGCCGCTCTGCCAGATCCACTCGGCGGTGGCGCCCAGCAGGGCCTGTTCGGTAAAGCGCACGTCCACCGGAGTACCGACGCTTTCCACCGGCAGCGGCTTTTCCGGTACCAGCAGCACGCTGGCGACGTTCTGCTGTTGGCGTACCCAGCTCGGGAAGCCGGCGCGCGGCTGGCGCTCGATGTCCAGCGCCACGCTGCGCACCCGAGCGCTGATCGGGCCGGAGGCGTTGGGCAGCGACAGATAGGCGAGTTGATCGGGCTCGATGCGATCGATGTCGTCCATATGCACCAGCGCCTCGACCATGACCTCGTCGTCGCCGGTACGCATCAGCGTCATGATCTTTTCGCTTTCGTTGATATAGGTGCCGTCGGAGCTCGACAGCGCCCACGCCACCAGGCAGTCGCAGGGGCTGTAGATCTCGTTCTGGGACTGGCGCGCCTGCAGCGCGGTGACCCTGGACGCCTGGAAGTCTCGGGCGGTCTCGAACTGATCGATGCGTGCACGAGCGATGTCCGGGGACACCGTCTCGAAGCTCACGGCGTCACCGTTGCCGGGCTCGGCGGAGTTGGCCAGGCTGACCTGTCCGCCATTGGCGCCGTCGAGGTTTTCCTGAAGGTTCTCGATCAGTTGGCTGTTGTAGCGCTGGGCGGCCTCGGCCAGGATCAGGTCGGACTCCAGATCGACGTCCTTGACCCGGGTGAGCTGCTCGTCCCGTGTGACACGGTCACCTGCCTTGAGTTCGTGCGCCATCAGGATGCCGGGGCTCGGTGCACGAATGTCGATGCGTGGCGCGGTGACGGCGGCGAAGTTGGGCTCGATCAGCATGAAGTTGCGATAGGCGGTGGCCGCGGCCACCACCGCGAGCACCGCGAAGCCGATGAACAGCGCCACGTAGCGGCCCATGGGCCTCGGCGGACGAGCCGCCGCCTGGGGCGTGCTGCCGGTGCCGCGACGCTTGCGTGGGGTCTGGGCATCCTCGCCCTGGACCATCTGCTCGACGTCCAGCGGTCGGCCGGCCAGGTGGGCGCGGACCACGCGGCGCAGCAGCTCAAGGTGGGAGGGGGAGATGTCGGTGATCTCGAAGCCGGCGTGGTGTGCGCCACCGCGACCTTCCAGCGCCAGGCTATGGCGGCACTGGGCGCTCACGGGCACCAGCAGCTCGCCGCTGGCGGTGGTGATGGCGATGCTGCCGCGCACCCTGGCGTCCTGGCGCATCGGGCGCGGGCTCTCGATGGCGAAGCCGCCCTGGGACAGGTCCAGCCCGCGGAAGCGGTTGCCGTCATCGAAGCGCACCTCGAAGGTCGGCGAAACGCGGATGTAGCGGCGTTCATCGCGGCGCTCATGGGCCAGTCCCGAGCCTGCCGGTGCCTCTTCTTGGCGCGGCTGAGAGCGCGCATCGCCCAGATGAGGTTCGGCGCGCGGCGCGGGGTCCGGCTGACGAGCAGGCTCGTGGCGGGGTGTTGAGGTGTCCTTGTCGTCGAAGTAATCGCTCATATCGGTGTCCTGAAGTCAGTATTCGCTGAGCCGTGGCGGTGTCTGGCCGTACATGCGGCTCAGCGACAAAGTGTGGCCGTGTCGTCGTTGTCAGCCGTGGCGTGGCTATCAGCCGTGGCGTGGCTGCACCTGGATGCGCAGGTCACTCAGCGACAGCCTGGTGTCGTGAAGATCAAGCGAGCAGCGCTGCTGGTCGGTGCAGCTCAACAGATCGCCTGGGGCTGGAGTGGTGCCCTGGGCGTCCTTGAGGCGATCGATCAAGGTCGGCGGAACCTCTAGCGTGGTGCCCTGGGGGCTGCCGCTGAGATTGGTGGCCTCGCCGATGCTGCTTGCGCCCAGGCGTTCGATCAGCCGATCGCTGATCCGCAGCTCGCCGGCAGGCAGGCGCAGCTCGCCCGAGCCATCCTCGATGCGGCTGGCCAGCCAGCGACTGGCGTCAGGCAGCGCGGCACTGTCGCTGGGCACCGGGCCTGCCCGTTCGAGGATCTTCAGCGAGGTAGCGTCAGGTACCTTCAGTACGCCGGTGGCCAGGGTCAGCACGAACAACATCAGGCACACATGAAAGCCATGCAGCAGATGCCCCATGCGACGCTGGCGGCGTACCGCCTTTTCGTCACCAGGCTCACCGGCAGAAATGCCCTGGCGTGACCACTTCTGACGGTTGAAGCGAAAGCTCACGTAGGTCTTGAGCAGGGCGCCGTAGACCTGGTTGTAGTAGATCAGCGGGATCCACAGAAGGCTGAAGCGACCACGCTGCCAGGCCAGGATCGAGGTGGAGATCCCGCGGGTGAACAGGATCCACAGGGCATAGGCGAAGATGAACGACGGCCGCACGAACAGCGTCACCAGGATCGCCACGATGGGGCCGATCAGGGTCGTCCACATGGACAGCCGCTGGTCGATCAGGCTCCACCAGGTGAACAGCCCCATCGGCCTCGGCCCCAGGGCAATGGCGCGACCGCTGGTGCGCAGCATGTTGCCGTACCAGCGACGCATCAGGTCGGTGGTCGAGGCGAAGAAGCGCTTGCGGTCCGGCAGCTCCTCGAATCCCGAGACGTAGACGTCCGGCAGGTAGAGCATCTTCCAGCCGTTCTTGAGCAACCAGTACCAGGTCGATTTGTCGTCCCCGGACAGGAACTTGAAGTTGCCGAAGCGCCAATGCTCGACGTGGTCGTTCTCGACCATGTCGATAAAGTCCGGGTGGGTCGCCAGGTCGGCGCGGAAGGCGCTGTAGCGGCCGGTCAGGACCAGCAGCCGCTCGGACACCGACATCGAGCTCATCACCAGATGACGCTGGGCGTAACGCAGGTCGTACCACTCCTTGGTGGCATCGTTGCCGGTGACGATGGCGCTGTTGTTGGTGGTCAGGGCGCCGAGATCATCGCGCAGGGCGAAGAACGACAGCGAGCGCTCCAGGGTTCCGGGCTCGAGCAGGATATCCCCGTCCATGGACACCAGCAGGGCGTCGGGGGCCGGGGCCCGGCGCGAGATCGCACGCAGCACCTCGGCCATGGCCGAACGCTTGCCGTCGCCCTTCTGGAACATGTAGCGGACCTCGATATGCGACGGCCAGCGGTGTTCCTGCAGCACGTGGGAGATGATGTCCACGTCGGTCTGGTCCGAGACCGAGGCAAAAATGGTGGTCGGCACGCCATAGTGCCGGGTCTCCTCGATCAGTGCGTCGTAGACCCGAAAACAGACGTCGGGGTCGATGCGAAAGGAGGTGCACAGCACGTAGAGCTCTGACGGCTTGCCGGACTCACCCAGGGCGTCGGCCTCGGCCCGCATCTGTGGAAAGACGCGGCGGTTGTACCACACCGATCGCAGCGCCTGGACGAACCACCATGAATAGCGCCACGCTCCGACCGCGCCAATGGCGAAGAAGAAGCTCTTCGACGCCGGCGAGAACACCTCGGAGGGCAACTCGCTGACCAGCACGATCAGCAGCGACAGCAGCAGCGCCAGGGTGGTCAGCTCCGTGGCCTTGCTGGCCACGGAGGTGTGCTTGGGTAGCGATGACATGGTGGCGTCCTTACACCCGGGGGTGTTGCAGGGAGGCGCCGCGACCCATGGCGTAGTATTCGAGACCCGCCGCTTCGACGTCCTCGGGTGAGAAGAGGTTGCGTCCATCGATCACCAGCGGGTGATTGAGGGTGCGCGCGATCTTGTCGAAGTCGACGGTGCGGAAGGCCTTCCACTCGGTGCAGATGACCAGGGCGTCCGCGCCTTCCAGGGCAGCGTCACGCTGCTTGGAGAGACACAGGTCCGAGCGCTCGCCGTAGATGCGATGGCACTCGGCGGCGGCCTCGGGGTCGTAGGCCTGGACCCGGGCGCCGGCTTGCCACAGCTGTTCCATCAGTACCCGGCTCGGCGCCTCGCGCATGTCGTCGGTGTTGGGCTTGAAGGCGAGCCCCCACAGGGCGATGGTGCGGCCCTTGAGGTTGCCGTGAAGCGCCAGTTCCAGCTTGTCGAACAGCCGCGTCTTCTGGGCGTCGTTGACCGTTTCCACCGCCTGCAGCATGCGGGCGGGGGCGCCGACCTCGCTGGCGGTGCGAGCCAGTGCCTTGACGTCCTTGGGGAAGCAGGAGCCGCCGTAGCCACAGCCGGGATAGATGAAGTGGTAGCCGATACGCGGGTCGCTGCCGATGCCGTGGCGGACCTGCTCGACGTCCGCACCCAGATGCTCGGCCAGGTTGGCGATTTCGTTGATGAAGCTGATCTTGGTGGCGAGCATGGCGTTGGCGGCGTACTTGGTCAGTTCGGCGCTGCGCACGTCCATGAACATCAGCTTGTCGCGCTGGCGGCTGTAGGGGGCATAGCACTCGCGCATCAGCTTGCGGACCTTGTCGCTGTCGGTACCGATGACGATCCGCGCCCCCCGCGAGAAGTCCTCGATTGCCGCGCCTTCCTTGAGGAATTCCGGGTTGGAGCAGACGTCGAAGTCGACCTCGGCCTGGCGTCCCTCCAGGGTATCGGCCACCGCCTGATGAACCTTGTCGGCGGTCCCCACCGGGACGGTGGACTTGTTGATGATGACGCGATATCCGTACATGTGCTGGCCGATGGTACGGGCCACGCCAAGCACGTGGGTCAGGTCGGCGCTGCCGTCCTCGTCAGGGGGCGTTCCCACCGCGATGAACTGCAACAGGCCATGGGCCACCCCTTCCTCCGGGCTATCGGAGAAGGTCAGGCGCTCGTCTTCCATATTGTGGCGGATCAGGTCCTCGAGGCCTGGCTCAAAGATCGGTACCTCACCGCGCTTGAGGCGGGCGACCTTGACCTGATCGACGTCCACACACATCACGTCGTGTCCCACATCGGCCAGGCAGGCGCCGGTGACCAGTCCTACGTAACCCGAGCCGTGAATCGTGATTTTCATGAACTCACTCCTTGCCGTCGCTTGTGATATTGGCGGCCTTGCCTCGGGCGTCGAAGGGACGCCGGGAAAGCCTTGTTCTGACCGCAATGAGGGCAAGGATCGATCCATTTATTTTTTTGTTCCGTAAAAACAATAGGTTATTGGATTACGTGCTCTGGTGAGCGTTCTCAGGGATGACCGATGGTCGGCCGGAATGTCGCCATTAAGAGACAATGGTGCGCGACGTTCGTATAAAGCATTTAAAATCAGTTGGTTATATGTTGCTCTATGGATACGCCAATGATTTTTCGTGTGATAAGCTGTTGAAAATAAAGTGAAAACACTGTTTTTTTACGTTTCGCCGATCAGCACCCGATCGGAGCATCATGCTTGAGACGGTTTTTGCGGCATGACGATCGCCATGCTGACGTTGTCGACGCCGAGTAACGGCAGAGCCGCCAGGCGTCGAGCCGCGGCGAACGTCGAGCTGGACGACCCGGTAGTGAAACAGCGCCATCAGCGGATGAGGGGAGGAATGCTTTGTTGAACAGTGGCTTAGGCTTTGAATATGGGTCGAACAGCGGTGCCGGGAGGGACCGAGGCTCACATGCGTACACTGAAGAGTATGAAGTTTCTCGCCATCATTGGTGTTAGTTAAGTATGAATGACGCGAAGTTATTGGCGTTAATTATATGAGCGTTGTTTTCAGAAGTTTGCATAAAACATCAATGGAATAGATGGGTCACAAAAATACTGTACTTGAGTCCAATGCTAGTTATAAAAAAGCTTCGCTAATACTGCTTCCACAGTGTGCCGATAAGGTGCGTTATCGAGGACAGAAATATCCTTGGGCGCGCTCGATAAACGACAACGAGCATCAGGGGAAGCGACATGAGCACGGCGACGGTGGTGATGGTACAGGGGCAGGCTTTTGTTCAGGGCACCGATGGAAGCCTTCGCGAACTCAGGCCGGGAGACGTGATCAGCGACGGGGAGCGCCTGGTGACGTCACAGGGTGGCGAAATCTCGATTTCGCCCGGTGGCGTCGGCGACCCCGTGACACTTTCCGGTAGCGGACAGGTGCGCCTGTTGCCATCCACCACCGAGCCGGCCGGCCCTTCGTTGGTCGATCAGGGGATTGTGGAGATTTCCGACGACTCTGCGCCCATTGCTGCACCCGCGACCCCTTTGGGCAGCCCGGTGACGGCTGGCGCGGCTGTCGGCATTGACGCACCGGTTCCCGAGGGCACCCAGGCGTCCGGCTCCACGGACGATGAACTCGCGGCTCTCGCCCAGATCGCCGAGCAGGCCGACAACGTGCTGGGTGACGAGGAACTCAACGAGCTGCTGGCCGCCATCGACTCCGGCGAAGGCGACCTGTTCGATGATCTTGAGGATCCGGCGGCCGGCGGCACCGGCGGGGGAGGGGACGACGAGGGCAGTGGTTTTGTCCGTCTGCTGCGCATCGTGGAGACGGTAGATCCGCTGGCCTTCCAGTTTGGCCTTGAGGGGCGCGATGGTCCCATCGAGCGTGATTTCACCGGTGTCGACGCGGTGGATCCCGGCGATGACGATGAAGGTGTCACCCTGACGGGTCTCGACGGCCCCGAACCATCGGGCCCCGGTGGTCCTGACGGCCCTGGTGGTCCTGACGGCCCTGGTGGTCCTGGTGGTCCTGGTGGTCCTGGCGGTCCTGGTGGTCCTGGCGGCCCTGGCGAGCTGCCGATTGGCGCCGCCGGTGCCGAACAAGTGCTGTTCGAAGCGGACCTGGCCGGCGGTAGCCGTGGCGACGCCACCCAGCTGGTTCGCACCGGCTCCTTTGGGTTTGATTCACCTGATGGCCTGGCCACCCTGACGGTGGGGCCGGTTTCCCTGACGCTTGCCCAGCTTGATGCTCTGGGGACCTCGCCGGTCACCATCGTCACCGATCATGGTGTGGTGACGCTGACTGGCTTCACCGGGTCGGCCGCAGGGGGCACCGTCAGCTACACCTATGAACTGACCGACAACGTCGACAATGACAGCGTTGCCGGCGCCACCGATGGCGGCTATCTCGAGAGCCTGAATGTCCAGGCGGTGGACGTGGACGGCAGTAGCGCCAGCGGCTCGCTCGACATTTTGATCGTGGATGACGCGCCCCGCGCCGAGGACGATCCTACCGTCGAGACCACCGACGATACGGCGGTGAGTATCAACGTCATCACCAATACGACCGGCGCCGATACTCTCGGTGCCGATGGCGCCGAGCTGACCGCTGCAGAACTGGTGGACAGCACCGCCGGCAGCCTGGACTTCGACGCCGACGGTACCATCACCTTTACCCCGGCGGCGGGCTTCGAGGGGACCGCCGAGATCCTCTATACCCTGACCGACAACGACGGTGATACCAGCCAGGCGACCTGGCGGGTGGAGGTGGAGGACGACGAGCCCGAGATCGAGGTCAATCCAGAGTCGCCCAACGCCTCGGGCAACAACGAGGTCGACGAGGCGGGTCTCGACGACGGCGGAAGCAAGGCGCAGACCAACCTGGAGACCACCAGCGGTGCGATCAACATCGACACCGGCAGTGACACCCTGGCCAAGGTGGAGATCGATGGTATCGATGTGACCGACGGTACCGAGGCCAATCCTGTCGAGGTCGACGGAGACCTCGGCACCCTGGAGGTGTGGAAGGATAGCGCGGGGACCTATCAGTACCGCTATACCCTGACCGACAACAGTACGGACCACACCAGCCAGGGCACCGCCAGCGACGCCGTGCAGGACGCCTTCAGCGTGGTGGTGACCGACTCCGACGGTGACGCCAGTGATCCGGCCACCCTGACCATCGACATCAAGGACGACGTGCCCGAGGCCAAGGATGACACCGCCGAGACCGATGAGAACCAGCCGATCACCGTCAATGTGCTCGACGGTACGGCGGGCGAGCCTGACGTGGCCGGGGCCGACGGTCCCTACACCTTCGTCACCGACAGCGTGAGCCTGGAAAGCGGCAGCGGCACCATCACCAACGTCGACACCAGCGGCAATATCACCTTCACGCCAGCCAATGGCTTCGAGGGTGACGCGGTGATCAACTACTCGATCCGCGACGCCGACGGTGACACCAGCACCGCGACGCTGACCATCACCGTGGACTCTACACCGGAGGTCGAGATCAAGCCCACGCCTCCGCAAGGTGGTGCTGCAAATCAGGTGGACGAGGCGGGTCTGAACGACGGTGGCAGCCAGGCGTCGACCAACCTCGAGACCACCAGCGGTGAGATCAATATCGATACCGGCAACGACACTCTCGAGTCGCTGAAGATCAAGGACAAGGATGGCACCCCGGTCGACGTGACCGGTGGCGGTACCGTGCAGGGCAATTACGGTACGCTGACGGTGACCACCTCCGGTGGCAACTACACCTACAGCTACACCCTGGCTGACAATACCGAAGACCATTCGACCCAGGGCACCGCTACCGATGGAATCAAGGACGACTTCGCGCTGGTGATCGAGGACAGCGACGGCGACGTCAACGATGACGCTGTCCTGAGTATCGCGATCAAGGATGACGTGCCCCAGGTGTTTTCGAATGCGGAGCACGTTCTGGAGAGTGGTAGCGGCAGCCTGGACTTCGGGCCCAATGTCGGAGCCGATGGGGTCGGGGAGGTGGTCTTTGCCGCCGCCCTCGACGGCCAGCCGGCGACGGATAGCCAGGGCAACGCGCTGCGAGTCGACGGCAAGCCGCTGAGCTACCGTCTGAGCGCCGACGGAACGACGCTGTACGCCGAAAGCGCCGACGGTGCCGAGGACGGCTTCAGCGTCACCCTCAACGCAGCAGGTGACGGCTACAGCATCGAGGTGATCGGTGCGATCACCAATGGCGAGGCGTTCGATTCCAAGCCGGCAGATGCCCAGACGATCGGTGACTACCTGGCCTTGAACACCGGCGATGACGTCGCGGTCAACGACCTCTTGCTGTCGGGAACGACCGACCTGGATGCCGACGGCCACGTCGCCATGGGTACCGATAGGACGGTCCGCATCGACGCGCTCAAGGGCATCACCGCGTCCGGGACGACGCCTGAATGGCAGGACCACGTAGGCCTGACGAGCTATTCGCAGAAGGTCCATGTGACCAACGGCGTCACCGCCGCGCTGTTGCTCTCTGCCGTCGTGTTCGATGCCGAAGGCGCAGGCAGCGGTGATCCAGGGGCGACCAGCGGTGCTGCCATGGATCTCAGCGTCGATGACGTCAAGGTGTTCGACGCTCGGGGCGTGGATGTCACGGGAAGGGTGTTGTTGGTCGATACCGGCGATGGCATTGAGGTCGACGGCCTCAAGGATGGCTGGGAGGTGCGCCTGAGTACCGGTGACGATCGCCCCTTCGAGGCGGTCTCCATCGAGGCGCAGCAGAGTGGCAGTGAGTCCCCTGGCGATCTGTCACTGGGTGACATCAACCATCGTAGCGGCGAGCAGCGCGAGGACTTCGAGGTGCCCCTCGGTCTGGTCGGTGTCGATGGCGACGGCGATCGGCTCGAGAGCACCCTGACCCTCAACGGAGAGGCACCGGATACCCTGTACGTGGATGACAACGACAACAGCGAACAGGCCGGTGGTGATGGCGACGACGTGATGATCGGCGACGTCGGCGGGGTGGCCCAGGCGGAGCCCGAAAACTACAACCTGTCGTTGATCGTCGACAGTTCGGGCAGCATGGGCAATGCTTCCGGTTCCAGCGGCAAGACGCGCATGCAACTGGCCAAGGACGCCTTGAACAACCTGCTGGAGCATCTCCAGACTTACGGCGGCACGATCAATCTGCAGATCGTGGACTTTGACTCCCTGGTTCGTCCTGGAGTCAATGGCGCTGGCCTGTCGGTCAACTCGCTGATCATCGAGGACTTCGGCCCTGGCGATCTGGCCCTGGCCATGGCATATATCGAGGCCATGGTGGCTTCAGGGGGCACCAACTACGAGGCAGGGTTCAACGAATCCGAGACGTTCTTCGAGGGAATTGCGGGCACGACCTCTGGCTACAAGAACCTCGCGCTGTTTTTGACCGACGGTGAGCCGACTTACCATGTCAATAGCTCAGGTGGCTTCAGCGGCCCCGGAGGCAACAACAGCACCGCGGTGATGACGCAATCGATCGCCGCCTTCAATGACTTGGTCGCCAATGATGTCGAGGTTGCTGCCATCGGCATCGGCAACGGGATCAACGAGGAAACGCTTGAGTACTTCGATAACAGCAACGTCGATGGCACTGGCAGCCTGACCATCGGCGGTACGACCTTCAATGATTCGGTCGGCCAGGTGCAGATCGTCAACGACGAGGATGGGCTCAACAACGCCATCCAGGAGGCCGCAGGAGGGCTTCTGCCACTTGGCGATGACGTCCTGTCGGGCGGAGGCGGCGACGACATCCTGATCGGCGATGTGCTCAACAGTGACCACCTGGCCTGGACGAATACCGACACCGGTGAGGTCTTTACCGCGGGCGGGCATGACGGTCTGGGCTACGAAGGGCTCTACGAATACGTCAAGTGGGGAGTCAATGGTGGTACCGAACCCACCGATGGCGAAATGATCGGTTATATCCGGGACAATCTCGATGACCTGATCGACGAGTCGCGTGATGAAGGCGGGATCAACACCCTGGACGGCGGCGACGGCAACGACACCCTGATTGGTGGCGCCGGGGGGGATACCCTCCTTGGCGGCGAAGGTAATGACACCCTGGTTGGTGGCAAGGGCAACGATACGCTCGATGGCGGCGCGGGCAACGATATCATCGATCTGGGCACCGGTGCCGATGTGGTCGCCTGGAATGATGGCGACGCTGGGACCAGTGCAACGCCTGCCAGTGATGAGGTCAACGACTTTACCCTGGGTGGCTTTGGTAGTAACGCCGAGGCCGACCGCCTGGAGATGGCGGACCTGCTCGATGGGGCGACCGAGGCCAGCGTCAATGACTACCTCTACGCCGAGGAGGACGGCAGTGGCAATACCGTGTTGTACGTGAAGAGTGACGGTGGCATCGGCGCTGGAGGGGGGGATGCCGATCAGGTCATTACCCTCAACGGTGTCGGCATGGGTGGGCAGGACTCGGCGGCCTTCCTGCAGCAGATGATCGACAACGAACAGCTGCAGGTGGAGTAGCAGGTGGAGTAGCAGGGCAGCGGTCTCCCTCGGCGCGCCCGGGGGAGGCCAACGCCGGGCCGGGGCGTCCGGTCTCGGCGAGTGACAGGCAACAGAGCCCGGCTGGCGTCGGGCTCTGTGTCGTCGGGTCGAGCTGCTTTGGTGCCGCGAGGTGCCTATCGTCGCTCGCGGCGCTTGCTGGCGTCGGGTGTGCTCAGAAGTCGATGCCGCGGCGGGCCTTGAGGCCATTGGTGAAGCCGTGCTTGACCTCCTGCATCTCGGTCACGGTGTCGGCCATGGCAACCAGTTCGCGATGGGCGTTGCGCCCGGTGATGATGACCGTCTGCTCGGCAGGCCGGTTGGCGATGGCCGTGCGCACGGTGTCGATGTCCAGGTAGCCGAACTTGAGCATGTAGGTGATCTCGTCGAGCACCACCAGGTAGACCTCGGGATCGGCCAGCATGCGGCTGGCCTCCTGCCAGACCTCGCGGCATGCCTGGGTGTCCGACTCGCGATTCTGGGTATCCCAGGTGAAACCGGTGGCCATGATCGCCACCTCGAGGTTGTCGTCGGCCTCGAGACGGTCGCGTTCTCCGCACTCCCACAGTCCCTTGATGAACTGCACCACGCCCACCCGGTAGCCGTAACCCAGGGCGCGGGTGACGGTGCCCCAGGCGGCGGTGGTCTTGCCCTTGCCGTTGCCGGTAAACACCAGCATCAGCCCGCGCTCCTCGTCGGCGGCGGCGACCTTGGCGTCGACGTGGGACTTGAGCTTCTCCATGGCCTTCTTGTGTCGGGTGTTTCTGTCCTGCTCGCTCATGCCGGCTCCCGCTGTCTGGTGAAAAGCGCAGGGTAGCCGAGGCGGACGCCGGCGTCAGCCCGGATATGCCTTTCCGCCTCAGCCGGGATCATTGGCTGGAAGGCTCTGGCGTCCCGCCTGGGGCGAAGCCGTGTTAGCCGAGCGTGCCTGTCGGCGTGCCTCCATGCGCCTGGCGAAGACCTCCATCAGGCGATCGTAGAGCGCCGCACCCAGCACGCTGTCCTCGATGCCCGCATCGATGTTGGGATTGTCGTTGACCTCGATCACCAGCACACGGTCGCCGACCTGCTTGAGGTCGACACCGTAGAGGCCATTGCCGATCAGCCGGGTGGCCTTGAGCGCCGCACGCAGCACGGCGGCCGGCACCTCGTCGATGGGGTGGCTGCTGAAGCCGCCGCTGCGGGTGCGAGCACCGGAATGATCGTAGATCTGCCAATGGCCACGGGCCATGTAGTAGCGGCTGGCGAACAGCGGAGCACCGTCGAGCACGCCGATGCGCCAGTCGTATTCGGTAGGCAGCCATTCCTGCAGCAACAGCAGGTCCGAGCTCTTGAACAGGGTATCGGCTTCCCGCGCCAGCGATTCGCTGGACGTCACCTTGACGATGCCACGGGAGAAGGCGCCATCGGGGACCTTCAGCACCCTCGGGTAGCTGAGACCCTGCGTCTGCTCGAGGAGACGTGCTCTATCCGAACGCTTGAGCAACAGTCCCTCGGGAGCGGCGACCCCCCGGGTGCGAAGCAGTTCATGCAGATAGACCTTGTTGGTGCAGCGCAGAATGTCCTGGGGCGCGTCGATGACCACCAGGCCCTCGTGTTCGGCACGCCGGGCCATGCGCCAGGTGGGGTGGTCGAGGGCGGTGGTCTGGCGCAGAAACAGAGCGTCGAACTCGGCCAGCCGGGCGCTGTCACGATGGGTGATCAGCGAGACATTGATGCCCTGGCGCCGACCGGCGCGGATAAATTGCTTGAGCGCGCCCTTGTTGCTGGGCGGCAGGTGTTCTTCAGGGTCGATCAACATGGCCAGGTCGAAGCGATAGCGCCTCCGCGCCCTGGGGGTACGCCAGATCTTCAGCGAATGGCGATTGAGGGCGCGAGCGAAGGCGTCCTGCTCGTCTTCATGAAGCCGCCCAAGCGCAAGCGGACGCAGCCGCACCAGTCGATAGCCCTGGGCGGTGCGATTCAGGCGCGCCTCCATCAGCGGACAGGGCAGGCGCTCGAACAGGCGGCGGGCGACGCGTGCCAGCAGGGGCTCGACGCATTCGCCGAACAGCACCCTGAAATGGACGTCATCGCCGAGTCGCTCGACTGCAGCGGGCCGGCTCAGCTCATCGAGCAGCCCGGTAAGGCCCTCGAGCTGCATGTCGGTGGTCGACTTGCGGCGCAGGGAGTTGAGGGTATCGACACTGGGGATCACTCTGGCACCCCGCGCCTGGGCGAGCAGCGAGACATAGTAGCCTCGGCCCAGGTAGCCGAGGTCGGAGCACAGGTTGATGACCTGTGCGCTGGTGGCGCCCGAGGTGGCCTTGGCATCGGCGATGTCCGCGGCGTCGACATAGTGGTCGGCGTCGATCACATCGTCACTGGGGTGGTAGGGCTGCCAGTCGCGCTGGCGGTCGACAACGATACGCAGGGCGCACATCGCAAGAATTCCTCGGCAAGGGGCGAGATAGGGGCGAGACAAGGGGCGAAACTGGTACGAGACAATGGCGGAGCAAGGGTGAAGCAAGGCCGCAACAAGGTGATAGCCCGAAGCCGGAGGACACCGCACGAGTCGGGGTAGAGGTCAGGGCCGACGGTGGCAGGATGCGCCTGGGTTGGCGGCAAAGCAATACGGCAAGAAAGTGAAAAATATTCATTCTGTCGGCGGCTGACAGCGGCGTGTGGGCCAGACAGAATCAACAGATAACACACGTCGCCCGAGTCGGGCGTCGGGCTGCCGAGACGGGACCTCTCACTATGCCACTTGCCTTGCGTTCGGCCACCCCAAGCGATCTCGATGCCCTGGAAGGACTGGAGAGTCGCGGTTTTTCGGGGGACCGCTTCACTCGTCGCCAATTGCGCCACCTGCTCCAGCGCGCCCATGGGCTGACCCTGATCGCCGAGGACGCCACCGGCTCCGTTTTGCCGCTCGGCTACGGTACCTTGCTGTTTCGTCGCAACAGCCGCGCAGCGCGCCTCTATTCGCTGTGTGTGGCCCCCGAGGCGCGTGGCCAAGGAGTGGGAAAGGCCTTGCTCGAGGCGCTCGAGCGCGACGGGCGCAAGCGTGGCTGCGAGCGCATGACGCTGGAGGTGCGGGCCGACAATCGTGTTGCTCTCGGCCTCTATCGACGGGCGGGCTTTCGCCTGGCTTGCTGGCTCGACGACTACTATGAGGATGGCTGCGCCGCCTGGCGCATGGTCAAGGCGCTGGGCCTGTCTCGAGAGCAGCCTGCCGTCGTGCCTCAGGGTTCACCGTCCGTGGCAGCTCCAGCGACATCTTCTGCGCCGTCTTCTACACCACCTTCCGAGCCGTCCTCCGTGACATCCCGGGAGGACGCGGTAGTGACACCCTGCGGGTCGCCGTCGATGGTAGACTAGCGTTTTTGTCAGCGGAGCAGAGCGAGCATGCCCTCTTTCGATATTGTGTCCGAATTCGATCGCCACGAAGCCCAGAACGCCGTGGACCAGGCTAACCGTGAGGTTCAGGGGCGCTTTGACTTTCGCGGTGTCGACGCCGGTTTCGAGCTGTCCGATGAATCCGTGGCGTTGCACGCCGAGGTCGACTTCCAGCTCAAGCAGATGCTCGACATCCTGCGCAACAAGCTGATCGCCAGAAGCATCGACCCGCGCATCATGGACGTTCAGGACGCCGAGCTGTCCGGCGTCAAGGCGCGTCAGACGGTCGCCCTCAAGCAGGGGCTGGAGCAGAAGGAAGCCAAGGACATCGTCAAGCGCATCAAGGACTCGAAGCTCAAGGTCCAGGCCCAGATCCAGGGCGACAAGGTACGCGTGACCGGCAAGAAGCGCGATGACCTGCAAAGTGTGATGGCACTGCTGCGCGGTGATGAGGGCCCTGATCTGGCGCTGCAGTTCGACAATTTCCGCGACTGACGGATCGGCGGCTGACATGTCTCTGTTGCCGGCATCGTGAGGCGAGTGGCCCTGCGGATTCGGCAGGCTACTGGCCTGATAGCGGCGTCCGATTGGCCTCTTCGCACCTGCTGCGTTTCAATAAGTGAATTCTTGACCAATTGGCGTGGCGAGTGCGCCGCCGGAGTTCGCCCTTGATTTCCACCACCCGTCGCCTGGCCTGGCAGTTGCTGGCCTGGACCAGCTTTGCCCTCGGTGTCATCGGGGCCTTCGTGCCGCTGCTGCCCAGCACCTGCTTTCTGCTGGTGGCGGTGTGGGCGGCGTCGAAGGGGTCGCCGCGGTTCGCTCGCTGGATTCGCAGTCATCCTCGGTTCGGCCCTGCGGTGGTGGCCTGGGAAGAATCCGGTTCGATTCCCCGTCATGCCAAGTGGATGGCGCTGGCGATGCTGTCACTGTCGGTGGTGGTGCTGTTGATCACGGTGTCACTGTGGTGGTTGAAGCTTGGGTTGACCGTCATGCTGATCGGGATCGCCATCTGGATCGTGACCCGGCCCGAGCCCGCCTCCTCGTCCTGACGCCTGCCCTGATCCGTTTCGCCTGATGGTTCCGACGTGCTCCGGGTCGCGCCGGTTCTTTGAGCCCGGCACGTCCGTACCCGTACAATATCGACGACTTTTCTGATTGGAGCATCCCCGATGTCCGACCCCCAGCCGATCCATCTGAGCGACTATCGTCCGCCGGCCTACCTTGTCTCACGCACCGAGTTGACCTTCGACCTGGCGCCTGGCGCCACCCGCGTCAAGGCACGCCTGCATCTGGAGCGTCATCCCGAGCGCGAGGCGGGTGCACCGCTTTGGCTGGATGGCGAGCAGCTTTCGCTCAAGGCCATCGCCATCGATGGCCAGCCGCTGGAGGAAGGCGAGTACGAACTGACCCGCAAGGGACTGTCGATTACCGGTGCGCCGGAGGCGTTTGTTCTGGACACCGAGGTCGAGATCTCGCCCGAGGACAATACCGCGCTATCCGGCCTCTACCGTTCCGGTGGCATGTTCTGCACCCAGTGCGAAGCCGAAGGGTTCCGCCGCATCACCTTCTACCCGGACCGCCCGGACGTGATGGCGACCTTCTCGACCACCGTGATCGGCGACCTGACCCGCGAGCCGGTGTTGCTGTCCAACGGCAATCCGGTGGAGCGGGGTGAGCTGCCGGATGGCCGCCACTTCGTGACCTGGGACGATCCTCATCCCAAGCCCGCCTACCTGTTTGCGCTGGTGGCCGGTGACCTGAAGAAGGTCGAGGACCGCTTTACCACCATGAGCGGCCGCGACGTCACCCTGCAGATCTGGGTCGAGGAAGAAAACCTCGACAAGACCGACCACGCCATGGGCTCACTCAAGCGTGCCATGCGCTGGGATGAAGAGGCCTACGGTCGCGAGTACGACCTGGACCTGTTCATGATCGTGGCGGTCAATGATTTCAACATGGGCGCCATGGAGAACAAGGGGCTCAACATCTTCAACTCGGCGGCGGTGCTGACCCACCCCAACACCGCCACCGACGCTGCCTTCCAGCGAGTCGAGGGAATCGTCGCCCACGAGTACTTCCATAACTGGTCGGGCAACCGCGTTACCTGCCGTGACTGGTTCCAGCTGTCGTTGAAGGAAGGCTTCACCGTCTTTCGCGATCAGAGCTTCTCGGCCGAGGTCAATTCCGCGCCGGTCAAGCGCATCGAGGAAGTGTCGTTCTTCCGCACCGCCCAGTTCGCCGAGGACGCAGGCCCCACAGCGCATCCGATTCGCCCCGACTCCTACATCGAGATCGGCAACTTCTACACCCTGACCATCTACGAGAAGGGTGCCGAGGTGGTGCGGATGCTGTCCAACCTGGTGGGGCCGGAGACCTTCCGCAAGGGCTCGGATCTGTACTTCTCGCGCTTCGACGGGCAGGCGGTCACCATCGAGGACTTCGTCGACTGCATGGCCGAGGTGTCCGGGCAGGATCTCGAGCAGTTCATGCGCTGGTACTCCCAGGCGGGTACGCCGGAGATCGACGCCTTCGGGGAATACGACTACGCCAACTCCCGCTACCGCCTGATCCTGCGTCAGCGCACGCCGGCCACCCCCGGCCAGCCGGAGAAACAGGCACTGCATATCCCCATTCGCCTGGGCCTGGTCGGCACCAAGAGCGGCCGCGACCTGTCGATGACCCTGGACGGCGAGAGCCTGGGTAGAGACGCCGTGATTCATCTGCGTGAAGACGAGCAGGAATTCATCTTCACCGATATCGAAGAGGCGCCGGTGCCCTCGCTGCTGCGCGGGTTCTCGGCGCCGGTCAAGCTGTCCTTCCCCTATTCGCGGGAGGATCTGGCCTTCCTGATGGCCCACGACAGCGATGGCTTCAACCGCTGGGACGCCGGCCAGCGGCTGACCCTGCTGGCACTCGATGATCTTATCGCGGCCCACCGCAATGGCGTCGAGAAGGTCATGGATACGCGTCTGGTCGAGGCCTTCCGTGCACTGATCGAGGAAGGCAATGACGACAAGGCGGTGCTGGCCGAGATGCTGCAACTGCCGAGCGAAGCCTACATCGCCGAACAGCAGCCGCTGGTCGACGTGGACGCCATCCACGCCGCACGCACCTTCATCCAGCAGTCGCTGGCGCAAGAGCTGCGTGACGAACTGCTGGCACTGTATCGCGACAACCAGAGCGACGCCGCCTACGCGCCGACGCCCGAGCAGATCGGCCAGCGCGCCCTGAAGAATGTCGCGCTGTCCTACCTGATGAGCATCGAGGACGAGGTGGCGATCGAGCTGGCCCAGGCCCAGTTCGAGGCCGACCACAACATGACCGACGTGCGCCAAGCGTTGACCCTGCTGGTCCACAGTAGCCGCTCGGATATCGCCGATCCGGCACTCAAGGCCTTCGGGCGCAAGTGGTCCCACGATCCGCTGGTGATGGACCAGTGGTTCAGCCTGCAGGTGACCCGTCCCCAGGCGGACGCCCTGGATCGGGTGCGCTATCTGATGGAGCACCCGGCCTTCTCGCTGAAGAACCCCAACAAGGTGCGCGCGTTGATCGGTGCCTTTGCCGGGCAGAACCGGGTCAACTTCCACCGCCTGGATGGCGAAGGCTATCGCCTGCTGGCCGACGTGGTGATCGAGTTGAACCGGCTGAACCCCGAGATCGCCGCACGCATCATCACGCCGCTGACCCGCTGGCAGCGCTTCGACGAGGCTCGCCAGGCGCTGATGCGCGCCGAGCTGGAGCGCATCCGTGGCGAGGAACTCTCGCCCAACGTCTACGAGATCGTGGAAAAGGCGCTAGCCTGATGTAGCGACGACGATCGCTGCTGGAGCCACCGTCATGAATGCCAACGCCGCCCCTCGGGGCGGCGTTGTGCTGTGTGCTACCGGCTCGGCTGGCCTTGAAGCCCGTCCCGCTTCAGGGCAGCAGCATGCCTAGGGTCAAGAGGCCCAGCAGAGCCCACAGCAGGGCGGCGATGGGGGAGCCTGTGAGGATCGCGCGCAGCCCCCGCCAAAGAAAGAAAAGGCCCAGCACCAGCAGCGCCAGGGTGAAGAAGGTCGGTGCGATGCCCAGCGAGCGAGACAGGCCGTCGATAAAGCCGGCGGCGGCGTCATCGATACTGTTGAAGAAGGTGCCCAGGGTATCGACCACAAAGCGAATCAGGGTGCCAAGGGCCTCGCCCAGCCAGGTAAAGACGTCTTCCACCGCCATGCATCCTTGTCGTGGAGCTTGCAAAGGGCCTCGGCGCGCGCCTTGAGCACGAGCCTTGGCCATGGGAGCCCCGAGTATCCGCATCCGACCTGTCCACGGCAAGCCCCGTGGCCGAGCGCGTCTGGGTGTTGCACAGGTCTGCGCGCGCCACTTGCTAGGGCTTGTCTGAAAAGTGCCTGCGCTCGGTAATACGGCGTTAAAAATCGGATCAAAATGCTCATTTACACCCCGTAAACTGCGCTGTCTCACCGATTTTTGCCTTGTCTAACCTTCGCTCGTCGACTTTTCGGACAGCGCCTAGCCGAGTTGTTCGGTACGCGAGATGATTCCCGCTTCCTCCGCCGCGCTGTCGGCCAGGGCGCGGCCGGCCTCGTCGTAGACGTGGTAGACCGCGTGGGCGCCCAGTTCGCGGATGGTGTCGATCTCCTCCAGGTACTCGACCACGGCGGTGATCTTGCCCGGGAAGTGGCGGCTTCGCAGCTGCTTCAAGGCGAACAGGTTACCGGCATGGTGGGGCATCGCCAGCACCACCAGTTCTACCTGAGAGGACATCAGCATCTTGTCCCAGAAGTCCGAGTCCACGGCATCGCCCTCGACGATATTGAAGCCCTTGTCGGCCAGCATCTTCACGCTCTTGGGATTGGAGTCGACCCCCAGCACCTTGAGTCCATACTCCTTGGTCAGGCGACGGTAGACGCTGCGACCGATACGGCCCATGCCCAGCACCACCGCTTCGGCGTCGCCGACCTCGATGGGGCGGTCGCTGGGGGATAGCGACGCCTCGTCGACCGGTGGCAGGCGTGGCTCGAGCCAGCGGTAGAACTGCTCGCTGACGGCATTGAGGATCGCCGATACCACGAAGCTCAGCGCGACCGCGAGCGACACCACCACCAGCCACTGCGGCGCCAGCCAGCCGCTGGATACCGCGATGGCGCCGACGATCAGACCGAACTCGGAATAGTTGCTCAGGCTGAGGGTGGCCAGCACCGAGGTACGGTGGCGCATGCCGAAACGCATCAGAATAAGCTGGTAGAGCAGGCTCTTCAGCGGCAGCAGCGCCACCAGCAGCAGGGCGATGCCGAACAGCGACCAGCTGGGCAGGGCGGTAAGGCCGATGCTCAGAAAGAAGCCGACCAGCAGCAGTTCCTTGATATTGAACATCGAGCGCGACAGCGTCTGGGCGGCGGGGTGGGGCGCCAGCAGCATGCCGATGATCAGCGCACCGAGATCCCCCTTGACGCCGACCGCCTCGAACAGGCCGTAGCCCAGCACCAGGGCCATCACCACGCCACACAGCATCTGCATCTCGCCGTGGCCCATGCGGTCGAGCAGCCGCCGCAGCAACGGCGCCAGCGGCAGCAGCGCGAACAGGCCCAGGGCCCAGGGGCTCGGCAGCTTGCCGGTGGAGGCGGTGAGAAAGATCACCGCAAACAGGTCCTGCATGATCAGGATACCGATGGCCAGGCGTCCGTAGGCCGCATGGGTCTCGCTTCGCTTTTCGAGGACCTTGACCACGAAGACGGTACTGGAGAAGGACAGGGCGAACGCCAGCACCAGCAGCGTCGTCAGGTCGAGTCCAGCGAGTAGACCGTTGGGTGACGTCAGCCAGCCGAGGGTGACGATCGCCTTCAGGACAGCCAGAATACCTACGAACAGCACGACGCTTGCCAGCATATGCAGGCTGGCGCCTCCCCAGACGTCCGGGCGCAGCAGGGTCTTGACGTTGAGCTTGAGACCGATGGTAAACAGCATCAGGGTGACGCCAAGGTGGGCGATCAGCGTCAGGACCGGCGTTTCGTCGTAGCCGAGAGCATTGAGGATGAAGCCACCGGCGAGAAAACCCACCAAGGGTGGTAGTCTGAGGGCCATGGCGGCCAGGCCTGAAACAAAGGCGGTCAGCACAAAAATTGGTTCAATCATGCAGGAACTCGGTCGCAAAGGGGGGCGTGTCTTGATCAATTGTAAGGGAAATACGGGTCAAGTCAGCGCTATGGCTGCGATTGTGCCCGTCCCGCAACAGCATAGGTGCGGCGTCGGCAGCAGGACGTGGCTGGAGGCCGGCAGGTATCGGATCGCCGCTGCGGGCCTCCATGCCGGGGGAAGGATGTGATGAAATAGGCGCCGCACAGGGAGGATGTGCGACTTTCATGAACCTCATGTGAAAAAGGAAGCGTCAGGATGACCCAGCCGCCGGGCACCAATCGGCTGATCCTCAACGGACAATCGGCGCAATTGCCGGAAGTGCGAAGCGCTGTCTTCGCCTGTCGGCGAGGCGGCCTCGATGTCGATGTGCGTGTCACCTGGGAAAAGGGCGACGGCGAACGCCAGGCCACCCAGGCTGGACGCGATCGGGTCAAGCGGGTCATCGCCGGCGGTGGTGACGGTACCGTGCATGAGGTGGTCAACGGGCTGATGCAGTTGCCGCGCGAAGAGCGTCCGGAGCTTGCCATCATGCCGTTGGGCAGCGCCAATGACCTGGCCAAGTCCCTGGGCCTGCCGCTCGGCCAGGCAGCGTCGCTGGACGCCGCCTGTCGTCTGCCCAGCCGCTGGGTGGATGTGCCAAGGATGAACGATCGCTATTTCATCAACATGGCCACCGGAGGTTTCGGTGCCGAGATCACCACATCGACGCCGAAGCCACTCAAGCGCTTGATGGGCGGGGGAGCCTACTCGGTGTTCGGTGCCTTCAAGGCCTGGCGCTATCAGCTCTACCAGGGCCACCTGGCCTGGGATGGCGGGGAGAGTCGAGCGGGCATCTTTCTGCTGGGTATCGGCAATGGCATCCAGGCAGGTGGCGGTCAGCAGTTGACGCCGGCGGCGCGACTGGACGACGGCCTGTTCGACGTGCTGCTGGTGCGTGACTTCCGCTCGCTGCGCCAGCTTCGGGCGATGATGCAGGAACTGCGGGCCAGGCCCTACCATGGGCAGTACGTCGACGCCTTTCGCAGCGCCTGGTTGCGCTTTGAAGCCGATGGCGAGGCGCGCCTGCCGCTGACGCTGGACGGCGAAGCCTGCTATCAGCGCGCGTTCGAGGCCCGGGTCATGCCGTTGGCGCTGCGTCTGACCATGCCCGACAGCTGTCGAATGGCCTCACCCCGAGGAGAATGATCAGGGCGGGAGCCGCCATAGACGTCGCCCGATAGGCGAGATTGCGGCGTGCTGCAGCGCCAACGCAAGTTGCGTGGCCGGGGTGGCTTTGTTGCAATAGCGCGCGATCAATCATGGAGATTGGGCGCATGGACAAAGGCTTTATGGAGAGAAGACGATGGCAATGACCCCTCGAATGGCGGCGGCCCTGGTGGCGCTGAGCGTACCGCTGTGGCTGGTTGGGTGTGATGGCGAGGAGCCCCCGGCGTCTCAGAGTGAGCCTTCAGCTGCTCAGGAAGAGCCGTCAACGACTGACGAGGAGCCTTCAGCTACTGAGGAAGAGCCTTCAGCTACTGAGGAAGAGCCTTCAGCTACTGAGGAAGAGCCTTCAGCGACTCAGCAAGAGCCCTCAGCTACTGACGAAGAGCCCTCAGCGACTCAACAACAGCCATCCGATTCCGAGAGCGGGATGTCCGCAGCCCAGTCAGAGTCATCGAGTGAAGCGGCGTCGAGCGGGGCCGACGGGGCGCAGAGCAACAGTGACGCCGATGGGGCCGATGTAGACCTCGGCAGCAGTGCCACCGACACCCTGGAGCAGGGCCAGGCGCTGCCGGGGGAAAGCACCGAGTCAGATGTCGATGCCATCCTCGAGGAGACCGAGCGTCGCTTCGAGGAAGCGCAACGCAAGATCGACGAGACCTATAAGCAGGCCGAGGCAACGAGCGCTACCCAAGGCACACCGGACAGTGAAGGGCAGCAGAGCGACGCAGGCGGCGGAGAAGCCTCGGCGCCCTCGGTGCCGGACCCTGTCGAGGAACCGGTGCAACTCGAGGGATCGAGCGAGGAGGTCGACGCCATCCTTCAGGAAACCGAACGCCGGTTCGAGGAAGCCAAGCGCAAGATCGACGAGACCTTCGAGCAGGCCGAGCGCCAGGTCCCCGAGGAGGTGCCCGCCGACGCGGACGCGTCCTTCGATGCCGACGTCAACGCCGAAGGCGACGTCGAGACCCGTACCGACAACGCGCCCTGAGCCAGTATTGGCAGGGCATCAGGTCCGGGTGGCTTAGTCATTCATGGCTTAGTCATGGCTTAGTCATGGGCCCAAGGCTTGCAGGCAAGCTCTTACGGCATCCGATCGGCCCCCCGGCAGGCTCTGCCGACCAACAAGAAAGGCCCACCGTATGGTGGGCCTTCTTGTCGCATGATCGAGGATTGTCACAACTTGCGGCAATCCTGCTCAAGCGCTGTTGCTTCACGGGGTGGCTAGATCACCTTGAATGCGATCTCCCCGTGACAAGGTCAGACAGGCACTAGGCTCAGTCGGCGACCTTGATGTTGGAGGCCTGAAGGCCTTTCTTGCCCTGAGTCACCTCGAAGGAGACCTTCTGGCCGTCCTGCAGGGACTTGAAGCCTTCAGCCTGAATCTCGGAGAAGTGGGCGAACAGGTCGTCTCCGCCGTCGTCCGGAGAGATGAAGCCGTAGCCCTTGGTATCGTTGAACCACTTGACAGTGCCAGTTGCCATTGTCGATTTCCTTAACTCGCTAAATGATGGTGCAGGCTCAACCACCCGGGGAGCTTTTCTCCCGTCGTGTGGTCTGAACCCTGTTGCGTGGGCATGACAAGAAAGAAGGGCGCATTGCGTGTTTCGACAATAGAGCGATCGAACTACCACTGCTGACGTTTCTACTTGCTGTCCTACGCTGCGGTCGAGTTCGCGATTCCGATTACCCGGGAAACGACACCTCTGGTGTCGACCACCCCTGGCAGGCGAGAATGGCTTACCTCGACTCGCCAAGTTACTGTAGATCGAAAGGCCAGCAGCGTCCAGCCGGACGCCCGTTGCTGCCTCTTAACGGAAAAGATGACACAAGGAATTCACATGACTGCCCCCGTGATCCATAGCGACGATACCCACTCCAAGGTGGTGGGCTACCTGTTGTGGCTGTTCGGTTTCCTCGGCGCCCACCGGTTCTATTACGGCAAGCCGGTGACCGGCACCATCTGGTTTCTGACCCTCGGACTGTTCTTCATCGGCTGGATCATCGACCTGTTCTTGATCCCGAGCATGGATCGCGAGGCCGACCTGCGGTTCCGCGGTGGTCCCACCAACTACACCCTGGCCTGGGTGCTGCTGACCTTCCTCGGGGTATTCGGCCTGCACCGTTTCTACATGGGCAAATGGGTGACCGGCATCATCTATCTGCTCACCGGTGGTCTGTTCTTGATCGGTATCCTCTACGACTTCTGGACGCTCAACGACCAGATTTCGCTGAAACACTCCGATAGCCTCGAGTCCGTGCGCTGATGGAAGGCTGGATCGATGCCCAGTTGCTGGGCTTCGTGGTGGCGATCACGCTGTTGAGCGTCACTCCCGGGGTCGACACCTTGCTGGTGATTCGCAACACCGCTCGGGGCGGATTGCGCGACGGTGTGCTGACCAGCCTGGCGATCTGTTCGGGGCTGTTCGTCCACGCCACCATCTCCGCCCTGGGGGTATCGCTGATCCTGCTGCAGTCGGCCTGGGCGTTTTCGGCGTTGAAGATGATCGGGGCCGGCTACCTGGCCTGGCTGGGAGTCGCCAGCCTGCGTCAGGCCTGGGCCGGCAAGGGGCTCGCGGTGTCGGCGGCGAGTGGCGCCCGCCGCCAGCGCGTGTCGCCGTGGCGGCCGCTGCGCGAGGGGTTGCTGTCCAACGTGCTCAATCCCAAGACGGTGGTGTTCTACATGGCCTTTCTGCCTCAGTTCATCGCCCCCACGGATCCGGCCTTGCTGAAGTCCCTGTGGCTTGCCGGTATCCACTTCGTGATTGCCAACCTGTGGCAGATCCTGGTCGCGGTATTGGTGGGCAGCGCCAGCCACTGGCTCGCTCGGCCGGCGTTCTCGCGCGTGCTCAACGGCTTGACCGGCGGTGTGCTGGTGGCGTTCGGGGTCAAGCTGGCGTTGACGCGGGCGCCGTCCTGAGCCGACGCGATCGGCGCGGAGGCCAATAGCCCGAGACACAGGCCAGCGAAGCTACCGCAAAAAACCGGACCTCGACAGCAAGAACCCCCGACCACAGGCCGGGGGTTCTTGCTTTCCGAGGCGATCTCACCTCATCGACGTGCCGGGGCTCCGCCACATCATCGACGTACCATGGAACCGTCGTAGCGGGAGCTCTTCTCGGCCGCTGTCAGCACCTGTACGCCCTGGGTCGAGCCCTGGGCCAGGCTCTCGAACACTACCCGGTACTCGAGCACCGCGCGCACATAGCGGCGGGTTTCCTTGAAGGGGATCTCCTCGACGAACAGGTCGAATTCGCCCGGCGCGCGGGCAAGCCAGGTGTCGACCCGGTGGGGGCCGGCGTTGTAGGCCGCCGCCGCGGCGATACGGTTGCCGCCGTAGCGCGCGATCATGTCACGGATATAGGTGCTGCCCAGACGAATGTTGGTGGCCGGGTCGAGTACGCCGTAGGGTCCAGGATCACCGATGCCCACCTGGCGTCCCACCAGCGCGGCGGTACCCGGCATCAACTGCATCAGGCCCCTGGCCCCGGCGGGTGATAGCGCCTCGGGGTTGTAGGCGCTCTCGCGACGGGCGATCCCCATCAGCAGGTAGGGGTCGACGTTGTTGGCCTGGCCCCAGCGGCGGAAGTCCTCCCGGTAGGCTTCGGGAAAGCGCCAGGGCAGGGCGTCGAGCATCTTGCCGACGATGGTCGTCTGCACCAGGCGTACGTGCCAACCGCGTCCTGCGGCGTAGTCCGCCAGGCGCCGGGCATCGGTGGGGCCTGCGCTGCGTACCGCATGATTCCACTCGAGGTTGGCAAGCCCTTCCTGTCCGACGCGCAGCAGCGCCTCGGTGCGACGCACCGTCGGCCAGCCGGCGACCTGCGCGCGCTCGGCCTCGCTGAAACGCGTGTCTTCCATGTTGAGATCGTAGGGCTGGCCAAGGCGGTCGGCGGCGACGAAGCCGAAGAAGTCGCGTTGACCCGCTGCCCGGGCGTAGGCGGCCTGCGCGTCTGCCTGCTGCCCGCGCAGGGCCAGCGCGCGGCCCAGCCAGTATTGCCAGCGCGCCTTGGCCTGGGTCTCGGCGGGCATGATGCCAACGGTCCGCTCGACGGCGGCCCAGTCGCGATCGCGGATGGCCAGGCGTGCACGCAGTTCGAACACCTCCGGATCCTGCTGGCCGGCCAGGGCGCCGTCGATCCAGCCGAGCAGGCTGCGCTGGTCGCGGCGCAGGGCGTAATAGATGATCTCGCGCTCCAGCGCCTGGCGAGACTGGGCCGGCAGGCTCACATTGCCGGAGACCTGCTGCCAGGCGGACAGCGCCGCCGCCGGGGATGACTCTGCAGTGGCGATGATGGCGGCCCGCACAAAGGAGGCGGTGCCGGCGCAGTTGGGGCCGACGCAGCGCGCTACGCTTGCCAGCCGCGACGGATTGGCGGCCACGCTTTGCTGTGCTGCTGCAGCGGAGCTCCAGGCGGGTCCCAATTGACGGCCAAGATAACTGACCAGTCCGTCTTCGCCGTTTTCCCAGGCCAGCATCATGCGCTCGAAGATTTCCGTGCCACCGATCTCGCCGCGGGCGCGCAGGGTGGAGAATAGGGAGTCGCAGGCATCCGGCTGGGAGCGACCCACCAGCCATAGTTCGCGGCCGCCCTGAGCGGCGACGGCGGGGCTCTGACCCAGTTGCGCGGTGTAGTAGTAGCACTGCTCGGCGGTGGTCTCGGGAACGCCGCCGGCGACGGCCAGCAGGTCGCCGTAGCGCCCGGCCTTGCCGTAGCGCAGGATGGCCTGCTCACGCATCCAGTCACCCAGCGGTGCATCGGCATTGGCCGAGATGTAGCTGAGAACTTCCTGAGGGCTGGCGTTGGGCAGGCGGTCGCGCAGACGATAGTACGCCACATAGCCGGCCAGTTCGTGGCCACGAATGGCGGCGTCGTTGATGTTGTGGAAGTTGCCGCTACGGGCGGCTTCCAGGGCGCTGCGCATGGCGCCGTCACTGCCCTGGGCGGTAGCCGTCAATGGCATGCACAGTGCCGTGGCTGCCACCAGCGGCACGAGGCGACGAAACAAGGCGAATGGCATGGAGACCCTCCTGGTCTGTGAAGAAGAAGACATTGCTGCCTTTTTGTGCCGTAGACGGCGAATCGATGTCGGATCGAAGCCACATGGTGACCGAACCGGCGGGCCTTGAACAGTTGCCCGGCCAGGTTACGAGACTTGACCCCGGTCAGCTTCGCCCCCATGTTGCGATAAGACGACGTCGACGCCATGAAGATAGCCGTTGACACCCGATAAATACCATCGGCAATCGTTGGTGCTGAATTGAGTCGAGGAGACTATCCATGGCCCTGTTTGATCGAATCCCCGTTATTGGTCGCTTTACCCAACGCACACGAGCGTTCAAGCATATAATGCGGGCGCTCAAGCTGTTTATCCCGATGCTGCAGGACGTGCTCAGCGGTCGCTACCGCCCGGTGCCCTGGGCGGCTTTCGGCTGGATGGCGGTGGCCTTTGCCTATCTGGTGTCACCGCTGGACCTGATTCCCGATGTGCTGCTGCTGTTCGGTCTTCTCGACGATGTGGTCATCGTCGGCTGGTTGCTGACCAAGGTGGACAATAGTCTGGCCGACTATCGCGCCTGGCGTGGTATTGGCGAGGACGATGCTCCGCGGGAGGAGCGGGATATCCACGACATCTAGGGTGCCTTGTTCTTGATTTTCTGGCTCGAAGTGTGCGGATTCGAGCTTTTTGCGTTTGCTTCAGGATACGTCGTCTGTTTCTGACGTTTGGCGAGCATTTGGCGGGTAAAAGGTAAAGGTGCGGACCAAGGACGTATTGTGGCGTCGGCGGGCTGGGTCTAGATTGTCAGTCAAACGTTTGAATTCGAGCCCGCTCATGTCCTCCTCGCACCGCACTCTGCAGCCACCCTCCGTGTCGCTCTGGCGGCAGGCGCTTCAGCGCTTTGTCGATGTCATTCCACATACCCAGGCGCTCGGCATGCGCGTCGTTGCGGTGGATGCCAGCGGCGTCACCTTATATCTGCCCGGGGGCGCCGAGTTATGCGGTGATCGCTCGAGAAGCCTGGTGCACAGCGGGGTGCTCAGCGTACTGCTGGACACCGCCTGCGGTGCCTCGGTCCTGCCGGCACTGCCAAGTCCTGAGGTCTGTCCCACCCTGGATCTGCATATCAGCCATCGTCGCCCTGCCTGTCAGGGGGCGTCATTGTGGGTACGTGCCGAAGTGGAGGCCATCACCGACTCGGTGGTGTTCACCGAGGCCCGAGCCTGGCAGCACGAAGGACAGGTGGTGGCCTGCGCCCGCGGGCACTTTGCCCGGCTGGGGCCGCGCAACACCCCAGCAGGTTTTGCCGAGGCCATGTTCGCCGGTCTTGTGGAAGACGAGGGCGATCCCCGTATCGAAGAGAAGGCCCCAGTTGGCGATGGCGCCAGTGGCGCGATAGCGGCGGCCCCACACGAGAGTGTCAGCGGCCTGCTGGAGCGTGGGCGTGCCAGCGGTGAGATCAACGCCTGGCTTGGCGAGGTGCCCTACGCCGACTTCATCGGGGTGAGGGAGGACAGCGATGAGCGCGGCAGGCGCTTTGTACTGGAGACGCGCCCCCACAACGTGGGCAATCCGATGCTGCCGGCGCTGCACGGCGGTGTGGTGTCGGCCTTTCTGGAGACTGCTGCAGCGCTGGATACCCTGGCGCAGACCCGTGAGCCGCGCCTGCCGAGGCTGGTCAACGTCACCGTGGACTACCTCAGTTCGGCCGGGGTGAAGCCAACCTACGCGCGTTGTCGTCTGGTGCGCGAAGGGCGGCGCATGGCCAATGTCGAGGCATGGGCATGGCAGGACGACGAAGACGCGCCGGTTGCCCGGGCTCGCTTGACCTACGTGCTGGGGGCGCCGGCGTAGGTGAGAGCCGCCCCGGGCAGCCGTTAGACAGGTGACCACGGCCAGGGACGTCGGCCCAGGTCTGGCCAGCCTTGACGTGAAGGTGCCAGCCTTGACTTGGTGGCGCCAGCCTTGAAAAGCGCAGCGCGGACCCCATATCGATTGTCATCTTGAATGACGTGCGGCGCGAGCCGTGCACTCTGGACCGCCAGCGACCCATCGCTGGCCCGGAAATCGCCATGTCGAAAGGGGTTCGATCTACCATGACCACCGCTACCCACGAAGAAACCCTGGGCTTTCAGACCGAGGTCAAGCAGCTTCTCAACCTGATGATCCACTCGCTGTACTCCAACCGCGAGATCTTTCTTCGGGAGCTGATCTCCAACGCCGCCGACGCCTGCGACAAGCTGCGTTATCAGGCGCTGGACAATGATGCGCTCTACGAGGGCGACAGCGAGCTGCGCGTCGAGATCGAGCACGACAGCGAGGCCGGCACCGTCACCCTTCGTGACAACGGTATCGGCATGAACCGCGAGGACGTGATCGCCAACCTGGGCACCATCGCCAAGAGTGGCACCGCCGAGTTTCTCAAGCAGCTTTCCGGCGAACAGCAGAAGGACGCCCGGCTGATCGGCCAGTTCGGGGTCGGCTTCTATTCTGGTTTTATTGTCGCCGACGAGATTACCGTGCGTACCCGCAAGGCCGGTGACGCCGCCGATGCCGGCGTCGAGTGGCGCTCGAAAGGCGAGGGCGAGTTCGTGGTCGCCGAGATCGAGCGCGAGAAGCACGGCACCGAGATCATCCTCCACCTCAAGGAGGACGCCAGGGAGTTCGCCGACGACTATCGCCTACAGAGTCTGGTGCGCAAGTACTCCGACCATATCGAAGTACCGGTGAAGATGCCGCGTACCGAAAAGGCCACCGACGACGATGGCAACGAGGTCGACGGTAGCGAGGTCACCACCTGGGAGACCGTCAACGAGGCGACCGCGCTGTGGGTGCGGCCCAAGAGCGAGGTCTCCGAGGACGAGTACAAGGCCTTCTACAAGCACGTGGCCCACGACTTCTCCGACCCTCTGACCTGGAGCCACAACAAGGTCGAGGGCAACCTGGAGTACACCAGCCTGCTGTACGTGCCTGGCCGCGCCCCCTTCGACCTGTACGAGCGTGACGGCGCCCGTGGGGTCAAGCTGTACGTCCAGCGCGTGTTCATCATGGACGACGCCGAGCAGTTCCTGCCGCTGTACCTGCGCTTCATCAAGGGGGTGCTGGACACCCGCGATCTGTCGCTGAACGTGTCCCGTGAGCTGCTGCAACAGGACCCGAAGGTAGAGAAGATCAAGTCCGCGCTGACCAAGCGTGCCCTGGACATGCTCAAGAAGCTGGCCAAGGACAAGGAAGCCTACCAGACGTTCTGGAACACCTTCGGTTCGGTGCTGAAGGAAGGCCCGGCGGAGGACTACGCCAACCGCGACAAGATCAGCGGCCTGCTGCGTTTCTCTTCCACCCACACCGACAGCGCCACCCAGGATCAGTCCCTGGCCGACTACGTGGAGCGGATGAAGGAAGGTCAGGACAAGATCTACTACATCGTCGCCGATGGCTTCAACGCCACCAAGAACAGCCCTCACCTGGAAATCTTCCGCAAGAAGGGCATCGAGGTGCTGCTGCTCCACGATCGCATCGATGAGTGGCTGATGAGCCATCTCACCGAGTTCGATGGCAAGAAGTTTGCCGATGTTGCCAAGGGCGATCTGGACCTGGGGGACGTCGAGGACGAAGACGAGAAGAAGGCCCAGGAGGAGACCGCCAAGTCCAAGGAGGATCTGGTCAAGCGGGTCAAGGAAGCGCTCGGCGAGGAGGTTCAGGAGGTCAAGATCACCCACCGCCTGACCGATTCACCGGCCTGCGTGGTGCTGCCCGAGCACGAGATGGGCTTCCAGATGCGCCGTATCATGGAGGCTGCGGGCCAGAGCCTGCCGGAGGTCAAGCCGATCCTCGAGCTCAATCCGGACCACGCCCTGGTCGCTCGCCTGGAAGGGGCCGACGGTGACGGCTTCGGCGATCTGGCGCGGATCCTGCTCGATCAGGCGATCATCGCCGAGGGCGGTCATCTCGACGATCCGGCCGCCTACGTCAAGCGTCTCAACGCCCTGCTGAGTGCCTGACAAGCTGGCTGCCTACGTCAAGAGCTCAAGCGCCCCAACCACGACGCCACCTTCGGGTGGCGTCGCTGCGTTCAGGCAACTGCAAGGCGTCGTTCTTGCCGCGCCGATGGCGGTTGTTCAGCGTTTCAGGCTGGCGAAGAGGTCGGGGCACTGGCGCTGAAGCTCCCTGTCGTCGAGCATGGCCTCGCGCTGGCGCTGGATGGCGTGACCTCGGCGCTTGAGCACCGCATCGATGTCATCGCCGCTGGCGCAGCTCACCTTGAGCAGGTTGATCAGTGCGTCCAGCCGCTGGGGAGAACTCGCCAGGGCCGCCTCGATATCGGCTCGGGCATTGTCGTACTGGCCCAATCGGTAGTAGGCGTAGCCACGATAGGAGAGGGCGTCGTTGTTGTTCGGATCGATCGCAAGCGCCCGGGTGTAGTCGGCCACCGCGCCCTCGAAGTCGCGCTCGATGCGCTTTTCACGTCCCGCGCTGACCTGCTGCTGGGCCGACTGCATGGGCGCCTGGCGGGCGATGATGGTCAGGTAGCGCGGGGCCACGTCGCTGCCGAGGGCCAGGGCGGCCTCGAAGTAGCTTCGAGCCTTGTCGAGCTCACCGGCGGAAAAGGCGTTGATGCCGGCGTTGTTGAGGGTCTTCAGGCGCACCTCACGCAAGCCGTCATGACCTTGACTCGCCCTGAGTGCCTGCTCGAACAGCGCTGAGGCGTCAGCGTGGCGGCCTTCCCGATAGAGAATCCAGCCCTGGGCGTTCAAGCCTTCCATCCGAGCCAGCGGATCAGGACTTTCGAGCAGAGGGCGTAGTTCGCGCAGGGCGGCCTGGTTGTCACCCTGCTGCAACAGCGCCTTGGCCCTGGACAGCGGGGCCTGCTGGGCAACCACCGGCCACGCCACCCCGACGCTCAGCAGCACGATCAGCAGGGCGTTTATCGTAGACGTGGGTTGGCGCCGTCGTTTTCCCTTCGCTGGCCCGGCCAGGTCTGTCGCCATCGCGCGCGACGCCAAGGCGCCCTGCCTGTTCTTCATTAGAAGCCTACCTGCGGAGAATCTCGCTCCGCTGCAGCGATGACGTCGGCCAGTTGGCTCTTCAAGGCGTCGCGCTCCTGCTCGATGGCGATCAGCCGGCCGTGCAGATCGTTGTTCAAGATGCGCAGCACATTGTCGTCCTGGACCTTCAGCACGACCGTGCCCCGGCCATCCAGCGGCATGTCCCGCTCCTGCAGACGGATGACCGGCAGCACGCCTTCGGGCGGGGCGATGGAAAGATTGACCTGGCTCGAGGGTTTCATCATCGCCATGGCCAGCCCACCGACGAAGAACAGCAGACTCAGCGCCATGAACAGCCTGGCGTTCTTGGAGATCTCCTGCAGATAGCGAATGCGCAACTCGGTGCCCTCTCGGGTCTCGCCAGAGCGCTCATTGAGCAACAGGGTGTGGGTCTTGTTGAGCAGGTGGTAGCCGAGGATCAGCAGCACCACGGCGAAGCCTGGCAGACCGTACTCCAGAAGCGTGGGAAAGCTGTTCATCACGGGCACCCAGCGGTGGGACAGGGCTCAGGCCTACGTATGCCCTTGTCAGCATAGCGCAGGCGGCCGTCCTCGCCGCGCGAAATTGGCCTGGTACAGGTTTCTTGGCCGCTTCGCTCGCGCTGTATCGCTGTCCTGTGGCGCCATGATGCGGGTCAAGTAGGGGCGACGGGACTACTGCTAAGGTCGAATTGTGCTCTCGAGGGCAGGTGTTTTTTCGCCGATCGAGAAGCGTGCAGCACACCCGCCGCCTCCGATGCGGCGACCGCTGCTGCCACCGAACAGGCGGGCCGGCTGCCATCTCCGAGGGATGGCCGTCGCTCAGCATGCAGGACTAGCGTTGTCATTTACTCTGTTGAGGTGCAAGTCGATGAAAGAGCAATTCGCGCAAGCGTGGGAAGGGTTTGCCGGGGGCGAGTGGAAGAAGGACGTCGACGTACGAGACTTCTTGCTGGCCAACGTGACCCCCTACGAGGGTGACGAGCGTTTCCTGGTCAGCGAGCCGGCGGCCAGCACTCGCGAGCTATGGGACACTGTGATGGAAGGCGTCAAGAAGGAAAACGCCACCCATGCACCGCTGGACTTCGACACCTCGCTGGTCTCGACCATCACCGCTCATGACGCCGGCTATATCGATCAGCGTCTCGAGACCATCGTTGGACTGCAGACCGACGCGCCGCTGAAGCGGGCGATCATGCCCAACGGCGGCATCAAGATGGTGGAGGGCTCATGCCAGGCCTACGGTCGTGAACTCGATCCTCAGGTCAAGAAGGTCTTCACCGAATTTCGCAAGACCCACAATCAGGGGGTGTTCGATGTCTACACCCCGGACATCCTCAAGTGTCGCAAGTCAGGGGTGCTGACTGGACTGCCGGACGCCTACGGTCGTGGACGCATCATCGGTGACTACCGCCGGGTCGCCCTTTACGGTGTCGATTTCCTGATGCGTGACAAGCAGGCGCAGTTTGCCTCGCTGCAGCAGCGCTTCGAACAGGGCGAGGACCTGGAGGCGGTGATCCAGCTGCGCGAGGAAGTCGCCGAGCAGCATCGTGCACTCGGCCAGCTCAAGGAAATGGCCGCCAAGTACTGCTTCGACGTCTCGGTCCCGGCTGCCACCGCCCAGGAGGCCATCCAGTGGACCTACTTTGGCTACCTGGCGGCAGTGAAGTCGCAAAACGGCGCCGCCATGTCACTGGGACGTACTTCCAGCTTCCTCGATATCTACCTGGAGCGTGACCTGCGCCAAGGCGTGATCGACGAAGCCCGCGCCCAGGAGCTGGTCGATCACTTCATCATGAAGCTTCGCATGGTGCGCTTCCTGCGCACCCCTGAGTACGACGAGCTGTTCTCCGGCGACCCGATCTGGGCCACCGAATGCCTGGGCGGGATGGCGCTTGACGGACGCACCCTGGTCACCCGTACCAGCTTCCGTTTCCTCAATAGCCTCTACACCATGGGTCCGAGCCCGGAGCCGAATCTCACGGTGCTGTGGTCTGAGCAATTGCCCGACGGCTTCAAGCGTTACTGCGCCAAGGTGTCCATCGATACCTCGTCGATCCAGTACGAGAACGATGATCTGATGCGCGTGGACTTCGCCTCCGACGACTACGCCATCGCCTGCTGCGTGTCTCCCATGGTGATCGGCAAGCAGATGCAGTTCTTCGGTGCCCGGGCCAACCTGGCCAAGACGCTGCTTTACACGATCAATGGCGGCGTCGACGAGAAGCTGAAGATCCAGGTCGGCCCCAGGAGTGAGCCGATCGCCTCCGAGGTGCTCGACTTCGACGAGGTGTGGGCACGCATGGATGGCCTGATGGACTGGCTGGCCCGCCAGTACGTGACCGCCCTCAATGCCATCCACTACATGCACGACAAGTACAGCTATGAGGCGGCGCTGATGGCGCTGCACGACCTCGACGTCAAGCGCACCATGGCTTGCGGCATCGCCGGGCTGTCGGTGGCGGCGGACTCGCTGTCGGCGATCAAGTACGCCAAGGTGCGCCCGGTGCGTGATCCTGACGGCGTGGCGGTGGACTTCGAGATCGAGGGTGACTACCCCTGCTTCGGCAACAACGATCCGCGCGTCGACGATATCGCCTGCGAGCTGGTCGAGACCTTCATGAACAAGATCCGCAAGCTCAATACCTACCGTGGCGCCGAGCCGACCCAGTCGGTGCTGACCATCACCTCCAACGTGGTCTACGGCAAGAAGACCGGCACCACGCCGGACGGTCGTCGCGCCGGCGAGCCCTTCGCACCGGGTGCCAACCCCATGCATGGGCGTGACACCAAGGGTGCGGTGGCCTCGTTGACGTCGGTGGGCAAGCTGCCCTACGCCCACGCCAAGGACGGGATCTCGTATACCTTCTCCATCGTGCCGAGGGCGCTGGGCAAGGACGAGGGCGCCCAGCGCAGCAACCTGTCCGGCTTGCTCGACGGTTACTTCCACCACAGCGAGCGTCAGGAAGGCGGCCAGCACTTGAACGTCAACGTGCTCAACCGCGAGATGCTCGAGGACGCCGTGGTCAATCCGGACAAGTATCCTCAGCTGACCATCCGCGTGTCCGGCTACGCGGTGCGCTTCAACTCCTTGACCGCGGAACAGCAGCGCGACGTGATCTCCCGGACCTTCACCGAAACGCTCTGAGCCGACAGTCGTCTCGCCCGGGGCCGCGACAGCGGTCCCTTTCCGGGCTCCGGGTGTCTCCCGGAGCCCCTTTTCGTTAGGAGTCCTGATGATGATCACTGGCCGTCTCCATCACCTGGAGAGCTGTGGTGCCGTGGATGGCCCAGGCATTCGCTTTCTGGTGTTTCTGCAGGGCTGCGTGATGCGCTGTCAGTACTGCCACAACCGCGACAGCTGGGATCGCCAGGGCGGACGTGAGGTGACGGTGGACGAGATACTCACCGAAGCCAGAACCTATCTGCCGTTCATGCGGGCGTCTGGGGGCGGCATCACCTGCACCGGCGGCGAGGCGCTGCTGCAACCGGCGTTTGTGCGCGACCTGTTTCAGGCGGCCAAGGCCGAGGGCATGCACACCTGCCTCGACACCAATGGCTACGTCTGCCACTACGATGAGGTCCTCGACGAGTTGCTTGCCGCCACCGACCTGGTGCTGCTGGATCTCAAGCATCTCGACGAGGGCGTGCACCGCGAGCTCACCGGTATCCCCCGACGCCGTCCCCTGGCCTTTGCCCGTCATCTGGCGGCGATCGGCAAGCCCACCTGGATTCGTCAGGTGATCGTGCCTGGCTTTACCGACAGCGAGGCATCCATGCACCTGCTGGGGGAGTTCGTCGAGACCATGGACAACGTCGAGCGTATCGAGCTGCTGCCCTATCACGCACTTGGCGAGTACAAGTGGCAGGAGCTGGGAGAGCACTATCCGCTGGCAGGAGTGGCGCCACCGAGTGGCGAGACCATGCAGCGCCTGGTGACGATCGCCTCGCGGTATCACCCGGAGGTCATCGCTGGCTGACGTGGTGTCGTCGCCCGCTCGAACAACGCAGCGAGCCCCTCTCACCCTTTGGTGAGAGGGGCTCGCTGTTGTTTCAGGAGAGCTGTTGTTTCAGGAGATGAGCAAGCGCGGCAGCGCCTCTGGGCGTCAGTCGCTCAGTTCGCCCCTGCGGCTGGCGGCGGCGGTGAACAGCACATCGGTGGAAGAGTTGAGGGCGGTCTCGGTGGAGTCCTGGACCACGCTGATGACGAAGCCGATAGCAACCACCTGCATCGCCACGTCGGCCGAAATGCCGAACAGGCTGGCGGCCATGGGAATCAGCAGCAGCGAGCCACCGGCCACGCCGGAGACGCCGCAGGCGGCCAGGGCGGAGACCACGCACAGCAGCAGGGCGGTGACGAAGTCCACGCTGATGCCCAGGGTATGGGCGGTGGCAAGGGTCATGACGCTGATGGTGATGGCGGCACCGGACATGTTGATGGTGGCGCCGAGCGGGATCGAGATGGAGTAGGTGTCCTCATCCAGCTTCAGACGCTTGCACAGCTCCAGGTTGACCGGGATGTTGGCTGCGCTTGAGCGGGTGAAGAAGGCGGTGATGGCGCTACCGCGCAGACAGCTGAAGACCAGCGGATAAGGGTTCTGGCGAGTGGCCAGGAAGACGATCAGCGGATTGGTCACCAGGGCGACGAACAGCATGCAGCCGACGATCACCGACAGCAGTTGGGCGTACTCCAGCAGCGCACCGATTCCGGCTTCGGCCAGGGTGCCGGCGACCAGTCCGAAGATACCCAGCGGTGCCAGACGAATGACCCAGCGCACCAGGGTCGATACCGCCTGGGACAGGTCCTCGATCATGCCCTTGGTAGCGGCACTGGCGCTGCGCAGCACCAGGCCGAGGCTGACGGCCCACACCAGGATGGCA
The DNA here is from genome assembly GCF_024124525.1 of Halomonas sp. OfavH-34-E. Taxonomy (NCBI): domain Bacteria; kingdom Pseudomonadati; phylum Pseudomonadota; class Gammaproteobacteria; order Oceanospirillales; family Halomonadaceae; genus Halomonas; species Halomonas sp. OfavH-34-E. The sequence goes on from NZ_JAMXRY010000027.1 coordinate 41,164, forward strand.
ATGAAGTTGGCGTTCATCAATGCGCTGACCGGGTTGGCCACGGCGCTCAATAGCAGGTTGCGCAGGATCTCTACCACGCCGCCTGGCGGATTGCCGCTGGCCTGAGCGGTATTCAGGGTCAGTTCGGTGGGGAGGGCGAAACTGGCCACTACTGCCACCAGCGCCGCCACCAGGGTGCCGATCAGATACAGCACCAGTACGCTGTGGATCTGGGTCGGCTGGCCGCGCTGATGGCCGGCGATGGCGGCCATCACCAGCACGAAGACCAGCACCGGGGCGACCGCCTTCAAGGCCGAAATGAATACCTGGCCGAGCAGCGATACCGAGGCGGCGAGCTCGGGGGACAGGGTGGCGACGGCGATACCGCAGAGGATACCGATCACGATCTGAGGGATCAGCCCCAGACGATTCAGCGCCTTGAAGGGGGCGCTCAAGGAGGTGGACATGGCTCTGGTCTCGAAGCGTGGAGTGTGCATCGACCGTCGCGTCAGGACGGATGGGCGTCGGCTTGTGGCCGGAAGGAGGGCGATTCTATCACCGTCGGCCACACCCAACGGTTCGACTTAAGCATGATATCAGCAGTAAGAATCTGGCATGGATCAGCAGTTGCATAGATGGTGTGGCTGCATTCCAGGTGTCCGCTGAAAATATTGACTGGGTCGGGGAGATGTTCGGCCCGGTGGCAGCAAGCCCCGCCTGATCGGCGGGGCTTGCGTGGGGAAGAGAGGCTTCCCGGGAGTGGCTTGGCGCAAGGCCTGGCGTGAGTCTCCTCGAGGCGTCTTTCTGTCGAGCAGACGCCGACAGGGCCTTTGTACCGGGATCACGCGATAAGGAGTTCTTTACCGGGGTTCTTGACCGGGGTTCTTTGCCAGGGCTTAGCGGGCGCCGGTCAGCGCCTGGGCCAGCTCGCGCGTCAATTCGAGCACGGCTTGGGTACCTTCGGCGGGAGTGTCGCCGCTGGCCTGGGCATCGATCAGCGCCGAACCTACCACCACGCCGTCGGCGAAGGCGCCGATCTCTCTGGCCTGGGCGGCGGTGCGAATACCGAAACCGACGGCGATGGGAATATCGCTGTGCTCGCGGATGCGGGCTACCTCCTGTTGCACGCGTTCGGCGCTTGGCGCAGCACCGCCGGTGACCCCGTTGCTCGAGACGTAGTAGAGAAAGCCCGAGGTATTGGTGAGCACCCCCGGCAGGCGTCGGGCATCGGTGGTGGGGGTCGCCAGACGAATGAAGTTGAGCCCGGCTTGATTGGCAGGCAGGCACAGCTCGTCGTCATGTTCCGGCGGCAGGTCGACCACGATGAGACCGTCGACGCCGGCAGCCTTGGCCTGATCGAGAAAGCGTGTCACGCCACGGGCGTAGATGGGGTTGTAGTAGCCCATCAGCACGACCGGTGTCTGTTGATCGGTCCGACGCAGTTGGCGGACCATCTCGAGGGTCTTGTCCATGGTCTGGCCGGCATCCAGCGCCCGGCGGGTCGCATGCTGGATGGCGGTGCCGTCGGCCATGGGGTCGGTGAACGGCATGCCGAGTTCGATCACATCGGCGCCGGCCTCGCCCAGGCCCTTGAGAGTCGCGAGGCTGGTGTCATAGTCGGGATCACCGGCGGCGATGTAGGTCACCAGGGCGGCGCGTCCCTGCTGGCGAGTCTCGGCGAAGCGACGTGCGAGGCGCCCCTCGGCGGTAGTGGTCGTGGTCATGGTCTCTCTCCTGGAATCCGGGGTGTCAGTCCTGCTGGTCGGGCTTTCCCAGGCCCAGTTCATCGGCAAGACATTCGGTGGCGGTGGCCATGTCCTTGTCGCCGCGGCCGCTCAGGTTGACCACCATCAGATGATCCGCCGGCAGTCGCGGGGCGCGCTTGATCACCTCGGCCAGGGCGTGGGAAGACTCCAGCGCCGGGATGATGCCTTCCTTGCGACACAGCAGGGTGAAGGCGTCCAGCGCCTCACGATCGGTGGCCGCCACGTACTCGGCGCGCTCGATGGCATGCAGCCAGGCGTGTTCGGGTCCGATGCCGGGGTAGTCGAGGCCGGCGGAGATGGAGTGGGCGTCGCTGATCTGGCCTTCGTCGTCCTGCAGCAGAAAGGTACGGTTGCCGTGCAGCACGCCGGAACGTCCACCCTTGAGGCTGGCCGCATGGCGTGGGGTGTGGAGGCCTTCGCCGGCCGCCTCGACGCCGACCAGCGCCACTTCAGGGTCGTCGAGGAAGGGGTGAAACAGGCCCATGGCGTTGGAGCCGCCGCCGATACAGGCGACCAGCGAATCCGGCAGGCGTCCTTCCTTGGCGGTGATCTGGTCGCGCACCTCTCGCCCGATCACCGACTGGAAGTCGCGCACCAGCGCTGGGTAGGGGTGGGGGCCGGCCACGGTGCCGATGATATAGAAGGTGGAGTCGACGTTGGTGACCCAGTCTCTCAGCGCCTCGTTCATGGCGTCCTTGAGGGTTCCGTCGCCGGCGGTGACCGGAATCACCTTGGCGCCCAGCAGTTGCATGCGCTGGACGTTGGGCTGCTGGCGATGGATATCGGTGCTGCCCATGTAGATGACGCAGTCCATGCCGAAACGCGCGGCGACGGTCGCGGTGGCCACACCGTGCATGCCCGCGCCGGTCTCGGCGATGATGCGACGCTTGCCCATGCGACGGGCGAGCAGGATCTGGCCGAGGGCGTTGTTGATCTTGTGGGCGCCGGTGTGCATCAGGTCTTCGCGCTTGAGATAGATGCGCGCGCCGCCCAGATGCTCGGTCAGGCGCTCGGCGAAGTACAGCGGACTCTGGCGTCCGACGTAGTCGGCCGACAGCGAGGCCAGCTCGTCAGCGAAGCTCGGGTCCTGGCGTGCGGCGTCGTATTCCTGCTCGAGATCCAGAATCAGCGGCATCAGGGTCTCGGCCACGAAACGACCGCCGAAGTCACCGAAGAAACCACGAGGGTCGGGTCCGTGACGGAGGCTGGGAGTTGGGCGTTGCTGGTTCATGACGGGCTCCAAGGCTGACCAGGCGCGATCTGCGCCCCGAATGGCATGGACAGCAGCGTAGCGCTGCATAAGGCCGGAAAAAATCGAAATAACAGCCAGGATGTGTGAGAAAATCTCACCAGTTGAGGGACTGCAAGACCACTCGGCCCTTCACTGTGGTCCCGAACGCGGCCGTGAGCCGTGCCCCGGAAGTCCGCACGCACGGCACGCGGTGGCACCATCAGCTGACCTCTGGGCGCCGGGGCACACCAGGCCCAGACGAGCTAAGACAAGACACCCCATGCCAAGCCGGGAGAGACGCTCGCCATGACATCGCACAACCAGGACGTCCCGTTGCCCTCGCTCAGGGCGCTCAGGGCCTTCGAGGCGCTGGGGCGCCACGGTAGCGTGTCGCGGGCGGCGGCCTCGCTGCACCTGACCCATGGTGCGGTCAGTCGTCAGATCAAGCTGCTCGAGGACCAGTTGGGGGTTGCCCTGGTCGAGAAGGAAGGGCGGGGGTTGAGACTGACCGATGCCGGCCGTGAGCTGGCCGACGCCGCCGGATTCCATCTTGGCGCCCTGGCACGGGTCTGCGCCGAGGTCGCTCGCACCAGCGTCCAGTCGCCCTTCGTGCTGAGCTGCCCAGGCTCCTTCCTGGCGCGCTGGTTCATTCCTCGACTGGCCCGGTTGAAGCAGGCTCTGCCGCAGTTGGAGTTGCATCTGACCGCCGGTGAGGAAGGTGTCGCGACGCTATCCGGGGTCGATGGTGTGCTGCGCTTTCAGCGCTTGCCGGAAGGGGAGCCGCCGGGCGAGGTCACCCGTATCCTCGGGCAGGAGCGCATCGGTCCTGTGCTCAGTCGTGAGCTTGAGCTGCATCGGTCCGGCGGGGCTACAGCAAGCCCGCCCGACCCGCGGGTACTGCTCGGCCAAGCGCTGTTGCATACCCGTTCACGTCCCTCCGCCTGGGGCGACTGGAGTCGCCGCCAGGGGATCGCGCCGGAGCGGCTGACGATGGGCCAGGGCTTCGAGCACCTCAACTACCTGCTGGAGGCGACCCTGGTGGGGCTTGGGGTCGGCATTGCGCCGGACTACCTGGTGGAAGAGGACGTGCGCGCAGGGCGCCTGGTGGCGCCTTGGGGCTTTGTCGCCACCGACGCCTGCCTGGTGCTGGAACTGGCTGCCGGGCCTAGGGGGGCGCGCCATCCGCTGGCAAATGATCTGGCCGACTGGTTGGCGGCAGAGCTGGCCGAAGCGCCGGCGCTGGGCTGATACGAGGTGCTGGGCTGATACGAGGTGCGAGCCGGCAATGGCGCGGCTCGCCGCGCTGTGAACGGGTGCTCGGTCGCGCTGCTGCGTGCTGATGGTAGAGCAGGATGTCCGAATGCAGTCGTTGTTAATGTTATGTTATAACGTAGTTTTTTATCAGACTGAACCGGCGGTGAAAGGATGAATGACGCACAGATCGAGGCCAGCCAGGCCGTCAACTACACAGTCAGCGATACGGTCAACGACACGGTCAGCGACACAGACGCCCGGGGGAGGGAGCCCATCGACGATCCACAAAGGCTGTCGGATGTGGCCGTGCAGCAGGTGAGCCAGGGCGTCGCCCTGGACTGGGTCGGCATGGAGGGCATCGCGCTGCCCGTCGAGCTGGCGGGACAGCGGATCGAAGCCAGGGTGAACGCAGGGGTCAGTCTTGACGCCCCGGAGGCCCGCGGGATTCATATGTCGAGGTTGTACCTGGCGCTTGACGACCTGACCGAAGAAGCGCTGACGTTGCCTCGACTGGACGCCTGCCTGGCGCGCTTTCTCGACAGTCACGAGGGTCTCTCCCGGTCTGCCAGTCTGTCTCTCGAGGGACGTTTGCTGTTGAAGCGTCCGGCGTTGGTCAGTGACCTGGCTGGTTGGAAGGCCTATCCCTTTCACCTTGAAGTCGAGCAACGAGGTGGCCAGCGGTCGGTAGTCCTGCGTCTGGAGGTGGGCTATTCCTCCACTTGCCCCTGTTCCGCGGCGCTGGCGCGTCAATTGATCCAGCAACAGTTCAACCGTGACTTTGCCGCAGAGCCTCATCCGGCCCGTGATGAGGTGCACCGCTGGCTGGGGCAGGAGTCGGGGATCGTGGCGACGCCTCACAGCCAGCGCAGCCAGGTGATCATGGCGCTCAGGCTGGGCCTCGAGGTCGAGGACGTCCCCATGGTCGAAGTCATCGACAGGGTGGAGCAGAGCCTGGGCACGGCGCTGCAGACCGCGGTCAAGCGTCCCGACGAACAGGCCTTTGCATTGGCCAACGGGCAGAACCTGATGTTCTGCGAGGACGCCGCACGTCGTGTGCATGGTTGCCTGATGACCATCCCGGGGATCGATGGCTTCGAACAGAAGGTGATCCATGCCGAGAGCCTGCACGCCCACGACGCCGTGGCCCGCAGCAGTTGGCGCTGGTAGCGTGGGCAAGTACCTGAAGCGGCCTTGCCCTTGTATGGCCGGCCGGCAGGCTAGCGAGGATGCGTGCTGTGATCTGGTAGCGTGCGCAAGTACCTGAAGCGCACTTGTCCTTGTAGTGCCGGCCGGCAGGCTAGCGAGGATGCGTGCTGTGATCTGGTAGCGTGCGCAAGTACCTGAAGCGCACTTGTCCTTGTATGGCCGGCTGGCAAGTTCGCGAGGATGCGTGCTGTGATCTGGTAGCGTGGGCAAGTACCTGAAGTGCACTTGTCCTTGTATAGCCGGCCGGCAGGCTAGTGAGGATGCGTGCTGTGATCTGGTAGCGTGCGCAAGGGCCCGAAGCGGTCTTATCCTGGTATGGCCGGCTGGCAAGCCAGCAAGGATATGTGCTTCGGCACGCGTAGGAGACCACTTGGTGGGAGGGCAGGTCGAAACAGGGGTTTGAGACGTGGTTTTATAGGACGGAACACACCGTTCAGGGCGTGGTCATGACAAGGCCATGAAACATCCATGACGTTGCGAGAACAGCACGCCATTGTTGCCTGGTGGGTAGACGCGTCCGTGTCGACTGGTGTCTCCCGAGGGTCGTCTTTCACCATGGAAGGGTAGTAGAGAGGCGCTTCAGGTTTCTAAACGTGACGGTTTGTGTCTTTTGCTTTACTCTTTTCACATCATCGGTAGCTGATTCAGCATATAAGCGAAGATTGCTTCCACGCCCAAGCAGGAGGCCATAGGGGGAGATGTGAGATATTGCTGGCGACTCATGGTCCTGGGGCTGACACTGGCGTCGCCCCTGTCGATGGCGCTCGAACCGCCCTCGGGCACGCCTTTGTTGAAGGTGTCCGGTGACATCGGGGTCACCAATGTCGGTGATCAGGCCTGGTTCGACCGCGACATGCTCGAGGCGTTACCCCAGGGCACGATCACGACCCATCTCCCCTGGTTTGACGGTGCCTCTGTCTATCGGGGGCCTCTGCTCGAGGGGCTGCTCGATGCGGTCCAGGCGCGCGGTACCGAGCTGCGTGTTTCCGCATTGAACGATTTCGTGGCGTCGGTTCCGGTGCAGGATGCCTCGACCTTCAACCTTGTGCTGGCGATGTGGCGCGATGGCGAGCGCCTGGAAGTGCGCAATCAAGGGCCCCTGTTTGTGATTTATCCCTTTGATCAGCATCCTGAAATTTACAACGCTGTCTACCTGACGCGGTCCGTCTGGCAGGTGGAGTCCATCGATGTCCACTGAGCCGCCGGTGGCCGAGGTCAGATTATGCTGAAACTGCCGTATCGCTCGAGGGTGGCGGCCACCGCAACGGTGCTGTTTTTTGTCGCGGCACTGGTGGCGGGAGGCCTGACCTTCGATCGGCAGCAGGAATTGCAGCATCGCATCCTCGATACCGTCACCTGGAACCTCTACCAGTTCGATCGCATGGTGCGCGAAATGCGCATTCAGGCCGCCGAGGTCAGCGCGGATGATATCGATAGCCTGGTCCTCGACTACGAGATTCTGCACGGACGAAGCGACTTGTTGCGTCAGGGGCAGACTCGGGACTTTCTGCGTCAGACCAGTGCCTCCCAGGAACTGTATCGGCGCGCGGAGCAATTGATCGACGATCTGGGGGGGCGAGTCGAGCCTCTGGAGCAGGGGGGACGCCTGCTCGACGACGACAGGGATGCACTCAAGCAGACCCTGGGGCAGTTGCAGAACGTCAGTCGCGATATGCTGTTGCAACACAAGGCCAGTGTGGCCGAGTTGCGCACCCGAGATACCCAGTCGATGCTGCGTCTGTATGGTGTCGTACTGGCCTGCATCGTGCTTATCATGGTGACCGGTACCGTGCTGGTGCTGGCGCTGATGCGTGAGGGGCGTGCCCACACCCTCAAGGCGGAGTTGCTGCAGGCCCAGTCGCGAGCACTGAAGGAAGCGGTGGAGCGTGCCGAGAACGCCAGTCGCGCCAAGTCCGATTTCATGGCGATCATGAGTCACGAGATGCGCACTCCGCTCAGTGGCGTCATGGGCATGACCGATCTGCTGCGCGACGAATCCCTGAGCGATCAGGGCAAGCGTCATATCGAAGGCCTGGAGGCCAGCGCGACGGGACTGCGCTCGGTGATCAACGATGTGCTCGACTATACGCGGCTGGAGACCGGCCGGATCGAGGTCGAGCGCGAACTGTTTGCGCTGCGCCATATGCTCGACCAGACCACCCTGGGCTATCGTTCGCAACGCCTGGGCGATGTGCAGTTTCTGATGCGCCTGGCCCCGGACCTGCCCGCTTGCGTGGAAGGAGATCAGCATCGGCTGCGCCAGGTACTGCAGAACCTGTTGAACAACGCCTTCAAGTTCACCCGCCAGGGGTTCGTGATGTTGAGGGTTTCCTGTGCCCAGGATCAGCGCATTGCCTTCGTCGTCTACGACACCGGGTGCGGGATATCTCAGCTGGATGTCGAGCGCATCTTTGAGCCCTTCGAACAATCCGATCCGGTGATGGCCAGGCGTCATGACGGTGCCGGTCTTGGCCTGCCCATCGCACGTAGCCTGGTGCGCGCCATGGGGGGCGACCTCAAGGTGGACAGCCAGCTGGGCAGCGGTTCCAGATTCTGGTTCGAACTTCCCTTGCCGGCCAGCGATCAGAAAGAGGAGAAGGTCGAGGTGGCGTCTGCCCCGGCGCCGCTGGCGCCGCACCATGTGTTGGTGGTGGACGACAACCTTCTCAACAGGGAGCTGGTGGCCAGTATGCTGGCCCGCCTGGGCCAGTCCTGCGAAGTCGTGTCCAACGGCGAGCAAGCGCTGCAGGCGCTGTCACAGCGTGACTTCGATCTGGTGCTGATGGATCTGCAGATGCCGGTCATGGATGGTCTGGAGACGACCCGGCGCTGGCGCGAGCGGGAAGCGGCGATCCACCGTGGTGATGGCGACGACGACGCTCGGCTGCCGATCATCGCGGTGACGGCCAACGTTCTGCCGGAACATCGCCGGGCCAGCCGCGAGGCGGGGATGGATGACCTGATTGGCAAGCCTTTCACGCGTCAGGATCTAGGCCAGGTGCTTGGTCGCTTTCCCTCTCGGGTCTATCCCTCCCTCGACCCCGACGAAAACTTCTGGACGCCGCCGAGTACATCCGCCCACGAAGGGGCCTCCGCGCCCACCCAGACGGCGACGGAAGAAAGAGTCGCCAGTGCCGACCTGCTGTCGCGAACGACGCTTCAAGAGCTGCGCTCGATGGTCTCGGCGGATGCTCTGGAGCGCATGGTACGCGGCTACCTGGCCCGCTTTCCTGCTCGCATCGCGAGGCTCTACACGGCCCATGAAGAAAGGGACTTCGACATGCTGGTCGGTGAGGCCAGGGAGCTTCATCATGCGTCAACCACCCTGGGGTGCACGGCAGTGGTCGCGGTGGTGGAGGCGATCATCGAGCATGGTGAGATGGGCCGTCACGAGCCGCTGGTGCCTCTGATCAAGGAACTGGAGGACATCGGCACTCGCACCGGTCTTGCCTGGCGAACCACCGGAGTGCTCGACAGCTTTCGCTGAATCCTGAGCGTGAATGCCTTCCCTGGCCGTTGAACTGGCAGTAGCATGTCGCTGGTACGGCAAAAATTCGTCGAGAATGCCGATTTTCAATGGGAGAGGCGTCATGGGATGGCGAACCATCGCGTTGGTGATGCTATGGGGAATGGTCGGACAGGCTCTTGCGCTGGACGCCCCCGGTGGCAGGGTGATCCTCGAGGTGGGTGGGCGCATCGCCGTGACCAATGTGAGTGATGAAGCCCACTTCGACCGCGCCATGCTCGAGGCGCTGCCCCAGCATGTCGTGGTGACCGGCAATCCCTGGATCGATGGTCAGTCTCGCTTCGAAGGGCCGCTGCTCAGCGATGTACTGGCTGCGGTGGAGGCCGAGGGCGACGAACTCAGGGTGGCCGCCATCAAGGACTACGAGACGCTGATGCCGGTGAGCGACGCCCACGAACATGGCGTGATCCTCGCCATGCGCCGCGATGGAGAGCGCATGAGAATCCGCGACAAGGGCCCCTTGTTCGTGGTCTATCCTTTCGACGACCAGCCGGAACTCAAGACCAATATCTACTTCAGTCGATCTGTCTGGCAGGTCGCCCGCATCGACGTCAACTGAGTTCTCATGGCCCATCGTCTGCGCATCAGGATTCCTGCGATCGCTGCCGTCGTCTTCATTGTCGCCGTGATGGTGACAGGAGGGCTGATCTATGACCGCAACAAGGCGATCTACCACCGAGACGTCGACACCGTCACCTGGACCCTGTATCAGTACGATCGCTCGCTGCGCGATCTGCGGCTGGCCATCTGGGAGCGCGGCGATAGCCGGCTGGACGAGACCCTTTTGGATTTCGAACTGCTGTACGGGCGCTTCATGGTGCTGCTGGAGGGCCAGACGAGCAACTTCCTGGATCGCTACGCGACCGGTCGTGAGCTGATCGACGAGCTGGATCGTGGCATGCAACGGCTGGATCGACGCTTCATTGCGGTGGCCGATGGAGACGTTGCCTATGACGCTGCACTGCGACGCGAACTGATAGAGCGTCTCGGCGAAGCGCAGGAACTGAGTCGGCAATTGATGCTGCATCATGGTCGAATCGCCGCGGAAGAGCGCAGCGCGGACATGGGCGTGCTTGGGCGATTGTACATCGCGGTGCTGATCTCGATCCTGCTGTCGCTGATCGCCGGTGGCGTGCTGATTCGTGCGCTGGTGAAGGAGGCGCGTCAGCATCGCCACAAGACCCATTTGCTCGAATCCCAGTCCGAAACCCTGCGCGAGGCCTATCAGCGCATGGAAGTGGCGAATCGCGCGAAGTCCGACTTCATGGCCATCATGAGCCATGAAATCCGCACGCCACTCAACGGCGTGCTGGGCATGGCCGAGCTGCTGCACGACGAACCCTTGAGTGATCAGGGACGCCGCCAGATAGAAGGGCTGCGTGACAGCGCCGCTGGGCTGCGTTCGGTGATCAATGACGTGCTCGACTACACCCGTATCGAGGCAGGGCACCTGGCGGTCGAACGTCAACCCTTCCACCTGTCGAGAATGCTGGAGCAACTCGCGACCGGCTATCAGACCCAGAGCCGCAGCGGGGTGCAGTTCCTGATGCGTGCCGCTCCCGCCTTGCCCACCTGGGTCGATGGCGACGTGCATCGGCTGCGCCAGGTGCTGATGAATCTGCTCAACAACGCCTTCAAGTTCACCGAAAGTGGCTTTGTGATGCTCAGGGTCTCCGACAATGGGGACTGCCGGCTGACCTTCATGGTCTACGATACCGGCTGCGGTATCGCCCAGCAGGACCAGCAGCGCATCTTCGAGCCCTTTGCCCAGACCGATACCGCCCTGTCACGCCGCCATGAAGGTGCCGGCCTGGGGTTGGCGATCTGCTCGCAGCTGGTCGCGGCCATGGGCGGAGAGCTCAAGGTGGAAAGCCAGCCGGAGTCCGGCAGCCGATTCTGGTTCGATCTTCCCTTGCCGGTGGTGGCGGGGGTGGAAGAGGGTGCTGCCAGCACCGGGCAGCAGGAGCCGCTGGAAAGCCAGCACGTGCTGGTGGTCGAGGACAATGCCCTCAATCGTGAGCTGGTGGCCGCCATGCTGACCAGACTGGGACAGACCTGCGAACTGGTGGGCAATGGCGAGCAGGCGCTGGAGGCCCTGGGCCAACGACGTTTTGATCTGGTCTTGATGGACATGCAGATGCCGGTAATGGACGGGCTGGAGACCACGCGTCGCTGGCGCCAGCACGAAGAGGCTCTACGCGAACAGGGCCAGCGGGTCCAGCGTTTGCCGGTCATCGCGGTGACCGCCAACGTCATGCCCGAGCATCATCGCGCCTGTCTCGATGCGGGAATGGACGACGTCATCGGCAAGCCGTTCTCGCGCAAGGAGCTGTCTGCTGCGCTGCGCCGTTACAGCCGGGTGCACGCGGCACCGAGCTCCGCTGACGCGAGTCCATCAGGTGGCGACAATGCCGGCAGGGGGGGCGATGGCAGGGGTTGCGATGTCAGGGCGAGCGATCCGGATCGCGACCTGGATAGCGAGACCTTCGGCGATACTGTCGAAGCGGCACCCGCCGTCGTTGCCCCGATGCTCGAGGATCGGCCCCGGATCGACGAGACGCTGCTCGCCGGAGACACGGTAGAGGAGCTGCGTCAGGTGATGTCGCCCCAGGGCCTGAGTCGCATGGTGGCCAACTATCTGCAGCGTTTCCCGGAGCGGCTCGAGCAGATGCGAGAGGCGCTGTCGGTCGGCGACCACCAGGCACTCGGTCAGATTGCTCATGACGTCAAGGGCGTCTCTGCTTCGCTGGGCTGCCAGGCCCTGGAGGCGCAGGCCGCCCGAGTGGAGCGCATGGCAAACGAAGGCCAGCAGGCGGAACTCGAGACTCAGCTCGAGATACTCGCCCGGCTGGGCCCGGCGACCGGCCAGGCTCTGCGATCGGCGGGGCTGTTGCAGACCTGAAAGCGGCCCTGGGCGGGACCCTTCGATGAGGTGACGTCCCGCCGCTGGCGGGGCCTAGACGTCGCCGGGAGCCACGCCGCTGGCCCAACGTTCGTCCGGATGCACCTCATTGGCCGGCATCACCGGATCGTAGCCCTCGTGGCGCAGGGCCTCGATGACCTCTCGGGTATGTTCGCTGCCCAGCGTCTCCAGGGTGGCTTCGACCTCGGTGGCGCGCAGCGACAGGTCGGTGAAGGTACGCTGGTGGGTGATGCTGATGACGTTGGCGCGCTGCTCGGCGAGCAGTTGGGTCAACTCCGACAGCGAGCCGGGTACGTCGGAGATGCCCACGCGAACCCGCACGATGCGACCAGAGCGCACCAGGCCGCGCTGGATCACCGACGACAGCGCCTGCATGTCGATATTGCCGCCGCACAGGACCAGCCCCACCTTGCGACCGCGGAAGCGCTCCGGCTGGCTCAATACGGCAGCGAGTCCCGCCGCACCGGCGCCTTCCGCGACCGTCTTCTCGATCTCCAGGAACATCAGGATCGCCCGCTCGATGGTGGCCTCGTCGACCAGCAGGATGTCACTGACGTGCTCGCGCACCAGTTCTCGCGTGATCTTGCCGGGCTGCTTGACCGCGATCCCCTCGGCAATGGTAGCGAGGCTGCAGTGGATCTTTTCACCCGCCAGCGCCTGCTGCATGGCGGGAAAGCGGGCGGTCTGCACCCCGATGATCTCGATGTCGGGATTGAGTCCCTTGGCGGCCACGGCGTTGCCGCCGATCAGGCCGCCGCCGCCGATGGGGATGACCAGCGCATCCAGATCCGCCACGTCTTCGAGCATCTCCAGCGCGATGGTGCCCTGGCCGGCAATCACGCGCTCGTCGTCGTAGGGGTGGACGAACACATAGCCGTGCTCCTCGGCCAGGCGAGCCGCGTAGTCTCCGGCCTCGTCCACCCCCTCACCGACCAGGTGCACTTCGGCGCCAAGGGCCCGGGTATTGCTGACCTTGAGATTGGGAGTGTGGCGCGGCATCACGATGACCGCCCGGATGCCGAGCCTTGAGGCGTGGTAGGCCACCGCCTGAGCGTGGTTGCCGGCCGACATGGCGATGACCCCCCGCTGGCGCTCGTCTTCGGACAGGGACAGCAGGTGGTTGAGGGCGCCGCGTTCCTTGAAGGCGGCGGTGAACTGGTGGTTCTCGAACTTGATGTACAACTCGCAGCCGGCCAGCCGCGACAGCGTGGCGGAATGCAGAAAGGGAGTACGGGCGATATGGCCGACGGTCGCATCGGCGGCACGTCGAATGTCTTCAAGGGTCACACTCATCCGGGATCTCCAGCGGGTAACAGACAGATGGCCGGAGGTCGTCCGGCACAAGGTGTCGCCGGCGGGGTCGCCGGCTCGATCCGAGAGCCAGGCGTGGCCGGCATTGCCGAGGGGAAGGGCGGCGCTCAGTCGGTGGTAGCCGGGTGAGTCGCCGCCTGGCGCATTCGACGGCGCAGGGCGGCCGCCAGGCCGAAGACGTGGTCGTCTTCGCCACCCATGGCGTGCAGGGCGTCTGCCAGGTGCAGCAGGTAGTCTCTGTTGGGGCCGCTGGGGCCATGGGCGTGGGCGATCTGCTCGGCGATGCTGTCATCGGAGGCGTCACCGAGATAGGCCGGGTTGGCATCACCGGCGATGTAGACCAGCCCCTCGGCGGTCCTGGCGGTGGTCAGGCCGTCATCGTCGAGCGGGTCATCGACATCAGGCTGATCATTGTCGGCGAGATCGTTGTCCAGAAAATGCAGCGTGACACGCTCACGCAGATAGCCGTTCTTTTCACGCAGGTCCAGGGGGGCCAACACCTCCGGCCCGATCAGGTAGGCCATGCCCAAACACCGCGAGCCCGGCTGGTGGATCAGCGTCGCGACGCGACCAGGAGCCTCAGGAGTGCCGCGATGATCGTGGGAGCCCTGCCAGAACCGGCGGGCGTAGCCTTCGATCAGCGCTGGACGACGTGCGCGATAGGCGAAGTCCGCCTTCCAGATCAGCGAGCCGTAGCCGAACAGCCAGATCGCCTCGCGAGAGCCGAAATGGTCCTGGCGTCGATTGGCTTCCCGGGTGTCCGCGCTGACAGGCGTTGGCCGGTTGGAAGGGGAGTCCTGCGGGTGCATCGAAGATCCTTGTCGAATGAAGTCAGACGGACTGGTGGCGCTCGAGTCGATACCGCCACGCCGACACTGCGCCGGGCAACCGGTTTGTCAGTACAGGAGGCGCGGGTATGATGGTGAGCGCCACGCAAGAAGCCACGAGGGCCAGGTGCCTTGGACCGCCCATAGGCAAATTATCAGCTCCGAAGGCCAGGATGAAGTCCGAATGTCCTGGTCCCTCTTTCGGGTGACGGCCGGTGGCGGCGTCCTGGCACTCCGACAATGATTCATGCAAGACCGAGAAAAAGGAAATGAGGCCATGAGTTTTACCGTCTATCTGTCCGGTGAGATCCACACCGACTGGCGTGAAGAGATCAAGCAGGGAGCCAGAGACGCCGGGCTCGACGTGGTGTTCACCCAGGCGGTGACCGACCATGATGCCAGCGACGCCGCCGGAGACATGCTGGGCGTGCCGGAAAGTGGCTTCTGGCGGGATCACCAGTCTTCCAGGGTCAACGCCATCCGGACCCGGACCCTGATCGAGCAGAGCGATCTTGTGGTGGTGCGCTTCGGTGACAAGTACAAGCAGTGGAACGCGGCCTTCGACGCCGGCTACTGCTCGGCTCTCGGCAAGCCCTATGTGACGCTGCACGGCGAGGACATCGTGCATCCGCTCAAGGAGGTCGATGCCGACGCCCAGGCCTGGGCCACGACCACCGACCAGGTGGTAGAGATCCTGCGCTACGTGCTGCGGGACTGATGTCGGCGCTGCCTCGAGCCTCGCACGATGGCATCCACTGGCGAGGGCGGGCACTGCCATTGCCCAAGGCCGTGGCTTCAGCGATAACGCTCGGGGCAGTAACGACATGGCCCGGGATCCTGAAGGAGGATCCCGGGCCATGTTTCAGGGGCCTTGGCCCCTGGCTGGACGTCCCGTCTGGTGACGGCAGAGGTCGCCAGCGCTGTATCAGGCGTTCTGGTCGATGAACTGGGTCAGCTGGGACTTCGACTGGGCACCTACCAGGGATGCCACCTTGGCACCTGACTTGAACAGCATCACGGTGGGGACGCCACGCACGCCCTGCTCGGCGGCGATTTCCGGGGCATCATCGACGTTGATGCTGACGACCTTGAGGGCGCCGTCACGCTCCTCGGCGACTTCATCGACCACCGGTGCCATGACCTTGCAGGGGCCACACCAGGGAGCCCAGAACTTCAGCAATACCGGGGAGTCGGCCTGCAGAACTTCCTGCTCGAAGTTGGCATTGGTGACATCGACATTGTTAGCCATGTGTTTCTCCATCTACGTTGCGCTTCATCGAGCGGAATGTGGGACATGTCTGCCATGTCCGGTGGGACGATGGTAGCGGTCGGCCCATACGCTGGCAAATATTGGGTCGATAGTTTCTTAGTCAGCTTACGAATCGCTGCATCTCATCTCATTATGCTATAAAGTAATCACAAAGGTGGTTTTTTATGGCGCTTTGGCATGTTGTCATGCCCGAGGTCCAGTGCTTGAACCCGGGCAAGGACGCTGTCACGCCGCCAGCGCGATGGCTCCAGTCTAGTCCGCTTCCGCGACCACCGTGCCAATCCGTCGACTTCGGACGAGGTAAGCCCCGGCCATGAAATTACAGCAGCTGCGCTATATCTGGGAGGTTTCCCGCCACAACCTGAATGTGTCGGCTACCGCTCAGAGTCTTTTTACCTCTCAGCCAGGCATATCCAAGCAGATTCGTCTGCTGGAAGACGAGCTTGGCGTGGAGATCTTCGCGCGCAGCGGCAAGCACCTGACTCGCGTGACACCCGCAGGGGAGGCGATCATCGAGCTGGCAGGCCAGGTGCTCAGGCTGACCGCCAACATCAAGGATGTGGCCCAGGAACACAGCGACGAGCGGCGGGGCAGCCTGTCCATCGCCACCACCCATACCCAGGCGCGCTACTGCCTGCCGCCGGTGATCCAGAACTTTACCCAGCGCTACCCGGATGTCGCTCTGCATATGCAGCAGGGGACGCCCAAGCAGATCGCTCAGATGGTCAGCGAGGGACAGGCCGACTTCGCCATTGCCACCGAGTCGCTGGAACTGTTCAACGACCTGGTGTTGCTGCCGTGTTATCGCTGGAACCGCTGCATCCTGGTGCCGCGGGATCACCCCCTGGCCGAGGTCGAGCGTCTGGGACTCGACGAACTGGCCAAGCATCCGCTGGTGACCTACGTGTTCGGTTTCACCGGACGCTCGCAGCTCGACGATGCCTTCCGTGCCCGTGGACTCTCTCCCAATGTGGTGTTGACCGCCGCCGACGCCGATGTGATCAAGACCTACGTGCGTCTGGGGCTGGGGGTCGGCATCGTGGCGCACATGGCGGTGGACGAAGTGCTCGATGAGGATCTGGTAGCGCTGGACGCCAGCCATCTGTTCGAGAGCTCCACGACCAAGATCGGTATCCGCCGCGGCACCTTCATGCGCGGCTACATGTATGACTTCCTGCAGCAGTTTGCCGACCATCTGGACCGTGATCTGGTCGACGCTGCCCTGGCAGCGGGACCGCGCCATGAACACGCGCTGTTCGAAAAGATCAGCCTGCCGGTGCGCTGACCGCGGCGAGGTGGCACCAGGCGAGCTTCACTGACGTCGTCATGAACGGCGTCGTCATGAACCGAAAGGCCCCGGACTCAAGCGAGTCCGGGGCCTTTGCGATCTTGTGAGGCTGTGCAGCCAGGTACCTCAGAACGTCAACTGGTGGCCGCCTGGGGCAGGTTGAGGGCATGCAGCCCGCATTCCTTGCCACCCTGGTCTTCCCACCACCAGCGACCCTCACGTTCATGCTGGCCCGGCAGAGTGGGGCGGGTGCAGGGGGCGCAGCCGATACTGACGTAGCCCTTTTCGTGC
This sequence comes from Halomonas sp. OfavH-34-E, assembly GCF_024124525.1. Taxonomy (NCBI): domain Bacteria; kingdom Pseudomonadati; phylum Pseudomonadota; class Gammaproteobacteria; order Oceanospirillales; family Halomonadaceae; genus Halomonas; species Halomonas sp. OfavH-34-E. Next base: position 58,036 of record NZ_JAMXRY010000027.1, read on the forward strand.
AGGGCGTTGTAGGGCACATCGAAGGAGCGAATGTAGTTCCACACGTCTTCGCTGGTCCAGTGGGTCAGCGGGTTGATCTTGTAGAGCGGTTGATCGTCACTGCCGAAGGCGGTGTCGCGCTCGGCGATCTGCAGCTTCGAACGGGTGCCCGGGCTCTGGTCCCGACGCTGCCCGGTGACCCACACCGGCAGGCCTGCCAAGCGCTGGCGCAGCGGCGCGACCTTGCGGATGCCGCAGCACTCGTGGTGACCGTCCTGATAGAAGCTGAACAATCCCTTCTCGCTGGTCAGCGCCTGCACTGCCTGCTGATCGGGGAAGCGAATATCGAGCTCGATATCATAGTGATTGCGGACTCGTTCGAAGAACTCGTAGGTCTCGGCGTGCAGACGCCCGGTGTCCAGGCTGAACACCTTGACCTTGTCCTTGGGCGCGACCTTGAGCGCCAGGTCGACGAGCACCACGTCCTCGGCGCCGGAGAATGACACGGTCAGTTCGCCGAAGGCCTCGTAGGCGGCTTTCAGGATATTCTTGGGTGTCGCCTGGTCATTGGCCAGGACAAACGCATTGGGGTCAAAGGACGTCACGGCGACCTCCACTGGGGGTTTTGCCGATACCCTACCAAAACCCGCCGCCATCGCCCCAATATCGATTGGTTCGGTTCTTATATAGCGTTTATCGATTAGCGGTAAGGTTTCTTATTACTATTTGGCAGGTGTGCCCAGGGCGGCCATTAGATGGCGAATCTTGTCCTGGGTTTCTGTGTACTCGGCCTGTTCCCGAGAATCCGCCACCAGGCCACCACCGCCCCAGATGTGCAGTCGGCCGGCATCGGCGACCAGGGTACGGATGGCGATGGACGTATCCATATGGCCACGCACATCGACGTAGCCGAGGCTACCGCAGTAGGCGCAGCGTCGATCCGGCTCCAGTTCGTCGATGATCTGCATGGCGCGAATCTTGGGGGCGCCGGTGATCGAGCCGCCGGGGAAGGCCGCTTCCAGCAGCTTGAGCGGTGGCGTCTCGTCGGGTAGGCGTCCCTTCACCACGCTCACCAGATGGTGAACATTGGCGTAGCTTTCCAGTCCGCACAGTTGGGGGACCTTCACCGTGCCGGGCTGACACACACGACCCAGATCATTGCGCAGAAGGTCCACGATCATCACGTTCTCGGCGCGATCCTTGATGCTCGAGGACAGCTCCTGTGCCAGGGCTGCATCCTCCTGCTCATTGGCCCCCCGTGGCCGTGTTCCCTTGATCGGACGCGTCTCCACCTCGCCCTGGCGGCTTTCGACGAAGCGTTCGGGCGACAGCGACAGCAGCGCCTGTTCGCGCCCTGCGCACTGCCAGGCCATGAAGCCGGCGAAGGGGGTCGGCGTCGCGTCACGCAGGCGGAGATAGGCCTGCCACAGGTCTCCCCGGTAATCCGCCGAATACCGTTGAGCCAGATTGATCTGGTAGCAGTCTCCGGCACGGATATAGTCCTGCACCCTGGCAAAGCGATCGCGGTAGCCCGCTTCGCTCAGGTTGGAGGTGAAGGCGGAGCTCAGCGAAAAGTCGCCGGCAGGTGTCGCTGTCGCCAGCCAGGTCTGTACCTGCTGGCGCCGTTCGGGGGAGGCGACGAGAAGGCAGCGGCGCTCCTGGTGGTCCTGGATCAGCGCCCAGTCATACAGGCCAAGCCGGGCCTGAGGCAGTGCGGTGGCGGTCTGTGAAGGCCCTTCGATTCCCGCCAGTTGCCGGCCCAGGTCGTAGCTCCAGTAGCCGATCAGCCCGCCGACGAAGGGAAGATCAAGCGGCTGGCGTGGACGGGGCAGGCGTTCGAGCAGGCGCTGCTGAGCGTCGAAGGCGGAACCCTCGAGGGCCCTGCCGCTCGAGTCTCTGGGCAGACCATGCTGATCGACTTCCAGCCATTCGATGGGGTCGCTCGAGAGGATATCGAATCGTCCGCCGGGGGCCTGGGGCCGGCCGCTGTCCAACAGCACCGCCCCGGGCCTCGAGCGCAGAGCCTCGAAATAGCGCAGGGGGGTCGCGTGGTAGGGCAGGGAGGTGGTCTGGAGCTCGGCGTTCATTCGGGGCCTCGGGCGTTGCAGGCGGCATATTCTACGGGCAACGACAGGGCTTGTCGTTGTGGAAGGATGGCGCGAGTCAACGCTGCATTGTCGACAGGACAAGGAAGATGGATGGCATTGTCTACAACCAATGGTTAAGGTTATGAGCCTGATCAGGCCATTGACCCGCGCCTTGGCGTATCTTACATTTCCGTTATCCCAACATTGTCGACAATGATCCCATGACCAGCGCCGAATACGAGACCCCCGCCACCCCCGAAGTCAGAACCCTCGCCGAGCGGGTCTTTCATCAATTGCAGGACGCCATCGTCCGGGGAGAACTGGCGCCGGGCAGCAAGATCACCGAGCCGGGACTGTCCAAGGCCTACGGTATTTCTCGTGGGCCGCTGCGCGAGGCCATGCGACGACTCGAGGCTCACCGGCTGATCGAACGGGTACCCCATGTGGGTGCCAGGGTGGTCAAGCTGTCGATGAAGGAGCTGATGGAGCTGTTCGACGTGCGCGAGGCGCTGGAAAGCATGGCCGCCAGGATCGCCGCCGAGCATATGACCGCCAGCGAGATCGCCGGCCTCCGAGAAGTGCTGGCAGTGCACGAGAAGCAGGCGGATCTTGCCAGCGGTGAGGCCTACTATCAGCGCGAGGGCGATCTGGACTTCCACTATCGTATCGTGGTGGGCAGCCACAATCGCATGCTGATGGCCCTCTTGTGCGACGACCTCTATTACCTGGTCCGGATGTATCGCACCCAGTTCAGCGCCAGCGGTGCACGTCCGCAGAAGGCCTTCGTTGAGCACCACCGTATCGTCGACGCCATCGAGGCGGGTGACGCCGAGCTGGCTGAGCTGCTGATGCGTCGCCACGTCAGCGCCTCCCGCGAGAACGTGATGGCGCGCTACGCCGCCTCGCTGGAGGGGCGCGACGAACCCCAGGTGGTCGCCGGCAACGGCCTGGTGACCTGATCTTACTTTCCCCTGACTGGAGCCCCCCATGACATCCTCGTCCACTTCGACCCCTGGTGCCCGCTTTCGTGCGGCGCTCAACGCCAATAGCCCGCTGCCCATCGTCGGCACCATCAACGCCTACACCGCGATGCTGGCCGAGCGGGTCGGGCATCAGGCGATCTATCTGTCCGGCGGTGGCGTTGCCAATGCTTCCTTCGGGTTGCCGGACCTGGGCATGACCACCATGAACGATGTGGTGGAAGACGCCCATCGCATCTGCGGGGCCAGTGACCTTCCGCTGTTGGTGGACATCGATACCGGCTGGGGGGGCGCCTTCAATATCGGGCGTACAGTCAAGGAGATGCAGCGGGCCGGGGTCGCTGCCGTGCACCTGGAAGACCAGGTGGCGCAGAAGCGCTGTGGCCATCGCCCCAACAAGGCGATCGTGTCCCAGCAGGAGATGGTGGATCGGGTCAAGGCGGCTGCCGACGCGCGCATCGATCCGGAGTTCTACCTGATCGCCCGTACCGATGCCTTCCAGAAGGAAGGACTCGACGCGGCCATCGACCGTGCCAACGCCTGCATCGAGGCCGGTGCCGATGCGATCTTCGCCGAGGCGGTGCACACCCTCGACGACTATCGCGCCTTCTGCGAGCGGGTGGATGCCCCGATCCTGGCCAACATCACCGAATTCGGCGCCACCCCGCTGTTCAGTCAGCAGGAACTGGCCGAGGTGGGGTGCAGCATGGTGCTCTACCCGCTGTCGGCGTTCCGCGCCATGAACGCTGCCGCGCTCAAGGTCTACCAGAGCATTCACGACAACGGACACCAGCGCGACGTGGTCGACACCATGCAGACCCGCGATGAACTCTACGACGTGCTGGGCTACCACGACTTCGAGCGCAAGCTCGACGCGCTGTTCGACGAGGGCAAGGACTGAGAGACCCTCGGGCGTCCAGCACGCCTTTCATGCCTTTTTATAACAACGACCAATGACGAAAATGGAGATACGCCATGGCTGATAAACCGATTGGAGGAGCCGGTCTGCGGGGACAGAGCGCCGGTGCGACTGCACTGTGCACCGTGGGCCAGAGTGGCTCGGGCCTGACCTATCGCGGCTATGACATCAAGGAACTGGCGGACAAGGCCCGCTTCGAGGAGGTGGCCTACCTGCTGCTCAAGGGCAAGTTGCCCAACCAGAGCGAGCTGAACGCCTACATCACCAAGTTGAAGGGCCTGCGCGGTCTGCCCGAGGCGCTCAAGACGGTACTCGAGCAGATCCCGGCGGACGCCCACCCGATGGACGTGATGCGTACCGGTGCTTCGATGCTCGGCAACCTGGAAACCGAGGCCGACTTCAGCCAGCAGCAGGACGTCTCCGATCGCCTGTTGGCGGCGCTGCCCTCGATCATCTGCTACTGGTACCGCTTCAGCCATGATGGCGTGCGCATCGACACCGAGACCGACGATGAGTCCGTGGGCGGGCACTTCCTGCACCTGCTGCGTGACGAGCCGGCCTCCGAGCTGCATGCCAGGGTGATGAACGTCTCGCTGATCCTCTACGCCGAGCACGAGTTCAACGCCTCGACCTTTACCGCTCGTGTCTGTGCATCGACTCTGTCCGACATGCATTCCTGCGTCACCGGGGCCATCGGCTCCCTGCGTGGCCCGCTGCATGGCGGCGCCAACGAGGCGGCGATGGCGATGATCGAGAACTGGCAGAGCGCCGAAGAAGCCGAACGCGAAACCCTCGGCATGCTCGAGCGCAAGGAAAAGATCATGGGCTTCGGACACGCCATCTATCGCGAGTCCGACCCGCGCAACGCCATCATCAAGCACTGGTCGAAGAAGCTCGCCGACGACGTGGGCGACACCCGCCTGTACCCGGTGTCCGAGCGGGTCGAAGCGGTGATGTGGCGCGAGAAGAAGCTGTTCTGCAACGCCGACTTCTTCCACGCCAGCGCCTATCACTTCATGGATATCCCGACCAAGCTGTTCACCCCGATCTTCGTGTGTTCTCGGGTGACCGGCTGGTGCGCCCACGTGTTCGAGCAGCGCGAGAACAATCGCATCATCCGCCCCAGCGCCGACTACACCGGCCCGGCCCACAGCGAATGGGTACCCATCGAAGAGCGTGACTGAGCCCGGGGCTCTCCCGAAGGTACCCCAACGGTATCCCGAGGCTCGAGCGGCGGGGCGCGCGCATGGTCATGGTTGTGGTCATGGTCATGCGCAGGCACAAGTGGCTCCGCCGCCTTCCTACCATATTCGCGCCGCGAGGGCCGTGCCCTCGGGCGCCCGAGACCGTGACGCCCATGAACACCGACTATCGCAAGCCCCTGCCGGGGACCGACCTTGACTACTTCGATACCCGGGAGGCGGTGGACGCCATCTCTCCCGGCGCCTACGACCGACTGCCCTACACCTCCCGGGTGCTGGCCGAGAACCTGGTGCGCCGCTGTCCGCCGGAGGATCTCACGGCGGCGCTGTCCCAGATCATCGAGCGCAAGCGCGAACTCGACTTTCCCTGGTTCCCTGCGCGGGTGGTGTGCCACGACATCCTCGGGCAGACGGCGCTGGTCGACCTGGCCGGCCTGCGTGACGCCATCGCCGAGAAGGGTGGTGATCCGGCCAAGGTCAATCCGGTGGTGCCGACCCAGCTGATCGTCGACCATTCGCTGGCGGTGGAGCACCCGGGATTCGAGGAGGGCGCCTTCGACAAGAACCGCGCCATCGAGGATCGGCGCAACGAGGACCGCTTTCACTTCATCAACTGGACCCGCGAAGCCTTCGAGAACGTCGACGTGATCCCCCCCGGCAACGGCATCATGCACCAGATCAACCTGGAGAAGATGTCGCCGGTGATCCAGGCCCGTGACGGCGTGGCCTTCCCCGACACCCTGGTGGGTACCGACAGCCACACGCCCCACGTGGACGCCCTCGGCGTGATCGCCGTCGGGGTGGGCGGGCTCGAGGCCGAAAGCGTGATGCTGGGGCGTGCCTCCTACATGCGACTGCCTGACATCGTCGGGGTGGAGCTCAGCGGCAAGCCCCAGCCTGGCATCACCGCCACCGATATCGTGCTGGCGCTGACCGAATACCTGCGCAGCGAACGGGTGGTGTCGAGCTATCTCGAGTTCTTCGGTGAAGGCGCGGGGCACCTGACACTGGGTGATCGTGCCACCATCTCCAACATGACGCCGGAGTATGGCGCCACCGCCGCGATGTTCTACATCGACGATCAGACCCTCGACTACCTCAAGCTGACCGGGCGCGAGCCGGAGCAGATCGAACTGGTGGAGACCTACGCCAAGGCCGCCGGCCTGTGGGCCGACAGCCTCGTCAACGCCGACTACGAAAGGGTGTTGCACTTCGACCTGTCCAAGGTGGAGCGCACCCTGGCGGGGCCTTCTAGTCCACACAACCGGGTCTCTACGCGGGAGCTTGCCAGTCGCGGTATCGCCGCTCCTTACGAGCAGAAGGACGGCGAGATGCCCGATGGCGCGGTGATCATCGCCGCCATCACCAGCTGTACCAATACCTCCAATCCGCGCAACGTCATCGCCGCGGGGCTTCTGGCCAAGCGCGCCAACGAGCTGGGCCTGACCCGCAAGCCCTGGGTCAAGACCTCGCTGGCGCCGGGGTCCAAGGCGGTGCAGCTGTATCTGGAGGAGTCGAACCTGCTCGGTGAGCTCGAGCAGCTCGGCTTCGGCATCGTCGGTTTCGCCTGCACCACCTGCAACGGCATGAGTGGTGCGCTCGATCCGGTGATCCAGAAGGAGGTGGTCGAGCGTGATCTCTACGCCACCGCCGTGCTGTCGGGTAACCGCAACTTCGATGGGCGTATCCACCCCTACGCCAAGCAGGCGTTTCTGGCCTCTCCGCCGCTGGTGGTGGCCTACGCCATCGCCGGCAGCGTGCGCTTCGATATCGAGAAGGACGCCCTGGGCGAAGACGCCGAGGGCAACCCGATCACCCTGAAGGATCTGTGGCCGGCGGATGACGAGATCGATGCGATCATCGCCGAGAGCGTCAAGCCGGAGCACTTCCGCGACGTCTACATCCCGATGTTCGACACCACCTTCGACAGGTCGAAGGACATCAGCCCGCTGTACGACTGGCGCGAGATGAGCACCTATATCCGGCGTCCGCCGTACTGGGAGGGTGCGCTGGCCGCCGAGCGCTCGCTGACCGGGCTGCGCGCCCTGGCGGTGCTGGGGGACAACATCACCACCGACCACCTGTCGCCGTCCAATGCCATCCTGCCGACCAGCGCGGCGGGGGAGTACCTGGCCAAGATGGGCCTGCCGGAGGAGGACTTCAATTCCTACGCCACCCATCGAGGTGATCACCTGACCGCCCAGCGGGCGACCTTCGCCAACCCCAAGCTGATCAACGAAATGGCGGTGGTCGACGGTGAGGTCAAGCAGGGCTCACTGGCTCGCCTCGAGCCCGAGGGCGAGGTCATGCGCATGTGGGAGGCCATCGAGACCTACATGGCGCGCAAGCAGCCGCTGATCGTGATCGCCGGGGCCGACTATGGTCAGGGTTCCTCCCGTGACTGGGCCGCCAAGGGGGTGCGTCTGGCCGGTGTCGAGGTCATCGTGGCCGAGGGCTTCGAGCGCATCCACCGCACCAACCTGATCGGCATGGGGGTACTGCCGCTGCAGTTCGAGGAGGGGACCACACGCAAGACCCTCGGCATCGACGGCAGCGAGACCTTCGATGTCCGCGGCGACATCCAGCCGGGGGCCAGCCTGACCCTGGTGATCAAGCGGCGTGACGGAGAAAGCGTCGAGGTGCCGGTGACCTGTCGTCTCGACACCTTCGAGGAGCTGTCGATCTACGAAGCCGGTGGCGTGCTGCAGCGTTTCGCCCAGGACTTCCTCGAATCGGAGGTGGCGTGATGGCCGGTTTTGCTCCGCAGCTCCGCATTCCCGCCATCTACATGCGTGGCGGCACCAGCAAGGGCACCTTCCTGCGCAAGGACGACCTGCCCGAGGCCGCGCGTGAGCCCGGCCCCGTGCGCGACGCCCTGCTGATGCGTCTGGTCGGTAGCCCCGATCCCTACGCCAAGCACACCGACGGCATGGGTGGCGCCACCTCCAGCACCAGTAAGGTGGTCATCGTCAGCGCCAGCGAGTCGCCGGATCACGATGTCGACTATCTGTTCGGCCAGGTGGCCATCGACAAGGCCTTTGTCGACTGGAGCGGTAACTGCGGCAACCTGTCCTCGGCGGTCGGTCCCTTCGCCATCGAGAGCGGACTGATCCCGCCTGAGCGAATTCCTGCCGACGGCGAGGTGGAGGTACGCATCTGGCAGGCCAACATCGAAAAGACCATCGTCGCCCGAGTGCCGATACAGGACGGTCAGGTGCAGGAAAGCGGTGACTTCGAGCTCGACGGCGTGGCCTTCCCCGCCGCCGAGATCGGCCTGGCCTTCAAGGACCCCGCCGACGGCGAAGGGCGGATGTTCCCGACAGGCCAGGTGGTGGATGAACTCGAGGTTCCCGAGGAGGTGGTGGCCGGAGGTCGCATTCAGGCAACCCTGATCAATGCCGGTATTCCGACCATCTTCGTCAGCGCGGCCGACCTTGGCTATGACGGCACCGAGCTTCAGGACGATATCAATTCAGACCCCGCCACCCTCGATCGGCTCGAGACGCTACGGGCCCACGGCGCGCTGAAGATGGGTCTGATCTCGAGACTCGAGGAGGCCGCGAGCCGTCAGCACACGCCGAAGCTGGCCTTCGTCGCCTCGCCTCGGGGCTACCGGGCGTCCAGCGGCAAGCAGATCGACGAAGGCGATATCGATCTGCTGGTGCGGGCCATGTCCATGGGCAAACTGCATCACGCCATGATGGGCACCGCGGCCGTGGCCATCGGAGTGGCCGCCGCGGTGCCGGGGACCCTGGTCAGCCAGGCCGCCGGCGGCGACGATGGGCGCAGTTCGGTGGTCTTCGGTCATCCCTCCGGCACCCTGCGGGTCGGGGCGCGAGCTGAACAGCTGGACGGGGAATGGACCGCCACGGAGGCGACCATGAGCCGCAGTGCCCGCATTCTGATGGAGGGCAAGGTCAGGGTGCCGGCGGACGTCCTCGATTCATAACGCTCTCGACCGATGAAGCCCGCCAGTGTCGATACTGGCGCCAGTGGCGCACCACGACGATACTGACAACGGACCTTTTGCATTAGCGCCGCCGCCAGGCGGCGCTGTCGTTCTCCCCCATTCTCGAACCTCTCGCCATCCGCCCACGCTGGTCCTCGGACTCCCGGCCCCTGCCCTGATACAGGCACAGGCTCAGGCCCTGGCTCAGGTGCAGGCACGCCGGCAGCGGGCGATAGCGCTCACTGGAAGGAGGCAGACATGAGCACCGTCGAATCCAATGTTCGTCCCGACTACGACGACGAACTCAAGGCCATCGCCGACTATGCGCTGGACGCCGTCATCGATAGTGACGAGGCCTTCGATACCGCACGCCACTGCCTGATGGATACTTTGGGCTGTGGCCTGCTGGCATTGCGCTTCCCAGAATGCACCAAGCATCTGGGGCCGCTGGTGGAAGGCACCCAGGTGCCATGTGGCTCGCGGGTGCCTGGCACGTCCTATCGACTGGACCCGATCAAGGCGGCCTTCGATATCGGAGCCATGGTGCGCTGGCTGGACTACAACGATACCTGGCTCGCGGCGGAGTGGGGGCACCCGTCGGACAATCTGGGCGGTATCCTGGCGGTGGCCGACCATCTCTCACAGTGCCGCGTGGCCAGAGGCGAAGCCCCGTTGGTCATGCACGAGGTGCTCGATGCGATGATACGGGCACACGAGATACAGGGCGTGCTGGCGCTGGAGAACTCGTTCAATCGTGTCGGACTGGACCACGTGTTACTGGTCAAGGTGGCGTCCACTGCCGCTATCGCCAGGCTGCGCGGCGCCAGTCGTGAGCAGACGCTGTCGGCGCTATCCCATGCCTTCGTCGACGGTCAGAGCCTGCGCACCTACCGCCACGCTCCCAATGCCGGTTCGCGCAAGAGCTGGGCCGCCGGTGACGCCACCTCGCGGGCGGCGCGTCTGGTGGACATCGCGATGCGCGGGGAAATGGGCATACCCGGCGTCCTGAGCGCTCCCCAGTGGGGCTTCTGTGATGTCTCCTTCAGTCACTCCAATCGTGATCTCTCGCTGAAACCCGAGGACACCCGGCGTCTACGCCTGCCTCAGTCGTTTGGCAGCTACGTGATGGAGAACATCCTGTTCAAGCTGTCCTTCCCCGCAGAGTTTCATGCCCAGACGGCCTGCGAGGCGGCGGTCACCCTGCACCCCGAGGTCAAGGGGCGGCTGGATGAGATCGAGCGCATCGAGCTGACTACCCATGAGTCGGCAATACGCATCATCTCCAAGGAAGGGGCGCTGGCCAACCCGGCAGATCGAGACCACTGCCTGCAGTACATGGTGGCGGTACCGCTGATGCTGGGTGAGCTTCAGGCCGAGCACTACGAGGATGACTTTCATCAGGCTCATCCGGAGATCGATGAGCTGCGGGCAAGGATGGTGGTCGTCGAGGACGAGGGCTATACACGGGACTATCTGGACCCGGACAAGCGATCGATCGCCAACGCGGTCAGGGTGGTGTTCACCGATGGTAGTGCGACCGACAAGGTGGAGGTGGCCTATCCCATTGGTCATCGCCGTCGTCGCGAAGAGGGCATGGCGGTGCTCGAGGCCAAGTGTCGACGCCACCTGGCCACCCGATTCGCCCCCGGACGTTGCGACGAGATCATGACGCTGTATCAGGACGCCGAGCGCCTGGCGGCGACGCCGGTTCATCGCTTTGTCGATCTGCTGGTGCTGTAGAGACCAACGAGGGGAGGGCGGTGGCTTGGGCAGCGTGGGCAGCGCTGTCCCCGGGCGTACCCATGGGCCTGCAAAATCCGTCGCCGGGCAGGCTTAGCCTTTGGTCGAAATTTTTTTACACGAAGTGCTTGCCAAGGCCGGCCCCGATCCGTAAAGTACGCATCCGCTGCCGACGACGAGCAAACGTCACAGGCGGTGAAGAGTGGTAAAAGTGATTGTTTTGAAAAGGCTTTTTGAAGTCTTCGAAAAATTCTCCACTTGACGGGCAACGAGAAATCGGTAAAATGCTCGCCACTCGATCGGAGTCGCCAGGACGGCATCGCAGGATGCGCGTCAGGCTCGCTTCGCTTTCTTGGGTTCTGCAGGCATCGCTTGCACGGCGAAAAAAAGAAAGCCTTGACGAAACGCTTCGATTCTGTAGAATACGCCTTCCTCGCAGGGCGCTGTGACAAGGGCTCGGGTTAACGATTCGGGCTGCGGCGCAGCAAAGCGAGGCGCTCTTTAAGCTCTCTATAGAGCCCAGAGCATGCTCTTTAATAATTTGATCAGGTAATTCATGTGGGCGCTTGCCGATGAGTCAGTGACACTGTCACTGAAATATCAAGGCAAGCGACTCGTCAAACGAGACGTTTGAACCTTGAGCCAAGTTTGGTCC